>ONOQ01000070.1 GCA_900319485.1 uncultured Bacteroidales bacterium
CCGAGGACCTGGTATTCGGTATAGCGCCTCGGATTCCTGCGCCAATCGTTGAAATCACAGAAATACATCCAGCGGGTGTCGAGTGCCCTCGCGCCGTTAAAGCAGTCTCTTGCGATGTTCATGCAGTTCTGCCGGGCGCCCTTCGCGAGGGAGATGGCCAGCGTCCCGTTGTCGACCGGGGTAAACTGTCCTCTGCCCATGATGACGTCATACAGCGTGGTCTGCCATTTCGGGCTCTGGATGCGGTTAAACACCACGTTTGCCACCGCGACCTGCGCGTCGTACGGCTGACTGCCGCACTCGCATTCGAGAAGCGCCGCCAGCAGTTCCAGATTGGTATGGCCGGTGGGATTCACCGCGTTCGGATCAATATTGATCAAACTGTATCTGATCTTTGACAAAATCCCTGAAGAGCGGAAGCGTTATCTTTATCAGTCCGCGTTCGCTGCCATCAACGATCCCTTTTCTGATCAGTCTTTGCCTGTATGGAGCCCATTCATTATCCGAAAAATGCAGATGTTCCTTAATGGACTTCACGGATGAAGAAAAAAAGGCGCTAGGAAAGACAATGGATTTCATAGAAGCCCGATGCACTGAATTGGGCTTCAGGTTGCCTATAAAGCGTGAAATCGTTTTCATAAAGACAAAGATGGACGATGAAGGCCATATGGGCGGCTATACGCTGAATAATGAAATATACCTCAGCGAATTCGATACGGAACGATTCGCCCGTGCATATCAGGGGGATCCATCCCTGGATCCGGACTACAGGGAGTACCGCGTGTATATTGCCCGCGATTTAGTGTCGCACGAGCTGTTCCACACCATCACGCGGGATGATCCTGATTTCCGACGACTGATGTATTCAATGGTCGGCAGTACTATTATGGATCATAACGTACAGTTTGGCCCCTCGGTTCAGAAAATGCTGGTGAGTAACCCCGATGTTGAGAAATACGACCACTATGGAGAATTCACCATAAATGGGCAGAAGCGGCGCTGCACGCTGGTTACAGTTTATTCCAGCACATTCGCCGAAGCTGTGGCCACCAATCCCGAAGCCGAATTCTATCTTGGTATGCGCCCCGTGTTGGTGCCTTTAGATGACCCGGACGTTATGATTCCCATCGAGGAATCGGCCGATTTCTTTGACATTATGGGCCATAATACAAGCTATGTTTTTGCCACGGAGGAATGTATGGCTGTCAATTTCTGTTTCTTGATTGCCTATGGCTTCAACGGATACTATGAGCACTCCCTGGAAGACAACAAGCTCCATTTCATCCCCTACAAAACTCCACAACTCATAAAGGCCATTCATAATGCGCTGTTGGAGCATTACGCCAGATAGCCTGCTTAGCGCTCCTTCAAACTACTACAAACGTAATCAAAAAAGATACTCTCCCATAGTTTCGCTGTAAACGTTGCCGTAGTTGGAAGCGTTATAAACCTTTACGTGTGAGCCTGCAGTGTGGCTGGCAACCGAAGACTGTAATGCCTCTGGGCCGGCAGGTGTCTGCGGGTAGCCATTATGGTATCACGGACAACCATTCACACAAAAACGGCCATTTTTGTGCGGTTCGTTGCCCGTTTGGTCAACGAATTACACGTTTTTGGCGTTTTTTGTGCGGTTCGTTGCCCGGGAACGGGCGAATTTTATTATATTTACCGATTGAAATAAATTGATAGATATGAAGTTACGCTCTCTCCTCACTGTCGGCCTGGCTGCAATCATCATTGTTTCCTGCGCAAAGGAACCCCGGTCTGCAACGGACCCGCTTCCGCTGCCATCCGGCACGGAAGCCGGCAAGGACCTTTCCATAAAGCCCGGAGACAATTTCTATGACTACTGTAACGGTACCTGGCTCCGCAATACGCCCATCCCTGAAAAGAGTGCCGTGGGCGGGATGTATGCGCAGACTGAGGCTATGGCGGAGCGCGTCAAGGAACTCCGTTCAAAGGTTCCGGATATAGAAAAATTCTACAGCCTCAAGGAAGCGGTTTCCGGGAACCCGGAGGCATCCAAGGCGTTTGTTGACGCCCAGAGGGCCCGCTTCCCCCAGCCTCAGACAAAGGAGGAAGCCTTCATCACCATCGGAAAGTTGATTGCCGATGGTAACCCCGTGTGGGGAAGTACGCTTTTCCAGGCATGGCGTCTGGTATGGAAGGACGGCAGACTTATGGGTAATCTGTTGCCGCTTCTGGAGTCTTCCGGTGTCCCCCTGCCT
Source organism: uncultured Bacteroidales bacterium (assembly GCA_900319485.1). Taxonomy (GTDB): domain Bacteria; phylum Bacteroidota; class Bacteroidia; order Bacteroidales; family UBA932; genus Cryptobacteroides. The sequence continues at coordinate 2,229 of ONOQ01000070.1, forward strand.
CCGGGAGAGATAGATCCCGCCAACCTTGTTCCCATTGCCCAGACCAAGGCGGGGGAGGAAGGATCGGCCCTGAGTCTTGTCATAAAGGGTATGGGGTTTGATCCCTCTCTCTTTGTGATAGACCCTGGTATGGCTGTCTTCTGGGACTTAATGGGTCAGAAGTCACTTGAGGAACTCCTCACTATCATTGACAACTGCTGGAAATACTATGACCAGTTCTCGGAGGAGCAAATTAAGGAAGATGCCCGGAATACTGCCGCCTTTGCCAATGCCTATACCCTGTCATATCACTTTGCCAATACTATCCTCACCAAGGAATTCAAGGACAAGTACCTTGGCATTACCAGGGAAATCAAGGAGTCCCTCAGGAAACGCATCCAGAATGTTGACTGGATGAGCGAGACCACAAAGAGTAACGCAATTGACAAACTGGATTACTGCGCCCTTAACGTGGCATACCCGGACCAGTGGTATGAGGACTGCGTGGCAAAGTATACGGATTGCGAAACGCTGGCAGAGGCCGTTTACCGCGGAAACCGCGGAATTGCGGAAATGAAGGGCAGGCTTCTGGGCAGCAATGATATGTTCAGTTTTATGCTTACATGTGCGGTACCGTCCACCAATGAATTTATTCCCGCGGACCTTACCCTTATGAACGCAATGTACGATCCTTCGTGTAATGCCGTTTTCATCTATCCGGCGTTGATGCTTCCGCCCACACTTCCGGAAAACGTCACGGCGGCCTATGAGTACGCGATGTTCGTGATTATCGGCCACGAACTTACCCACGGATTTGACACCAACGGCTCTGAGTACGACAAGTACGGCAACAAGGACAACTGGTGGACGGTGGCCGACAAAATGGCCTTCGAGGATCGCCGTGACAACCTTGTGGCCTGCTACAGCCACCTTGAGATAGATCCCGTACGTAAGCCAGGAGTCTTTTCCAAGGGAGACGTCACTCAGACGGAGGACATCGCAGACCTCGGCGGTTTCCACGCCGCCCTTGATGCCTACAAGGCCCGTCTTCAGGCCGATGGCTATACCGGCGAAACCTATAAGGAGCAACTCAGGAAGTTCTTCGAGTCTTATGCCTATGTATGGAGGGTTCAGTACAGCGATACCAAACTGGCCCAATTCCCGGAAAAGGACGTCCACTCACACGCCCGCCTGAGGGTTAACGGCGTGGTGATGAACTGTGACCTCTGGTACGATCTTTTCGGGGTGGACCGCAACTGCAAACTGTTCCTTCCTAAGGAAAGAAGGGCCTATATATGGTAATTCGGCCACGTTTTCTTGCATTTTAATCTCAAAAACGCTAAATTGCAAACTTATTGATAATAAACGCAATTAATCATAATACTACAGTTATGAAAAGAATCATCTCCGTATTGGCGCTTTCGCTTCTCCTTATACCGTTTTCCTGCAATAAGGAGCGGGAGGGGGCCGATTTCCGCACTCTGGAATACAGCCTTAACGTTACCAACGACAACTATGTGGCTACCACGGTGCTTGACGGCATAGGAGACACCCAGATTGATGAGGTTCTGAACCTTCCCTCCTGGGTGGGCCAAATAACGCGGGATGAGGGGCTCGTTGGCGGCAGCATGGCACTTTCCGTCCCCGTAAAGGCCGATCCATCCCTTAAAGGAATAAGAACCGCCCAACTGCAGATCAAGATGAGAAGCGGCGCAACTGCCAACCTTACCCTGAACCAGCGTTCCGGCCTTCCCACCGGTTTAAATGCCGGTCAGTCACCGTCATTGAACACGGCTTTGGAAAAGGAATGGTGGTCGGCCCAGACGGTCATTCTGGTAACCAAATACGAGACCGTAAACGGTAAGGACAATTGCGCCATCAAGGAGTTCCCGCTGCCCTGGAATACCACAACCCCCGGAACTCATAACAATCTTCCTGAGGGAGAGATGGATAATATGCTGCGGCATAAGAACGAATGGGTCCTGGTATTCAACACTACCGGCATCAGGACTCCGGAATGTGTGCACCTGAACTATTTCGGCCTGTACAATACCCAACTCGGCGTTATGCGTGTCTTCTATTACTGGCCTGAGGAACTTCTCCCCCCTTCAGGTGCCAACGACCACCTTTGGTACGTGCGTTTCCAGGGCAGTCAGGCTCAGCACAACTCCACGCAGTTTGCAGTTCCGCTGAATCACAACCTGAACCCGGAGGACCCGGCCAATTCTGTGTTTCTTCAGAAGGCGGGCATGTACCGGACCACCGCTTTCACCGAGAAAGTTGGAGAAAACCTTGGTGTTGTTCCGGAACAAGGCTGGTGGGCCTTTGACGTGGATCTTTCGGCAATGCGCGGAAGGTCGTTCTTCGACGATTACAAACCAATTACTATCGGCCTGCATCTGTTTGACTCTCAGAATGTCATCCTGAATTCCGTTCTGGGAGGTACCATCAGCGGAGATCTCAAGGGGAGTATGAATTTGAATGCTCTGAAGGCAGCCTCGGCCACTGAAGGGGGAAAAATTGTCTCCAGCCTCGGCGGCAGTGCCAGCGGTTTTTTGATGAATAAGTTTTTCCTTGAGCAGATTACGGGAGACCCGGCTAAGGCCCCCGGCTGGGGGTGGGTATCCCTGGGTGTCGGATGTGCAGCCAGTCTTGCCGGCAATCTTGCTAAGGAATATGGTAAGAACGGCACATCGGATGCGTCAAAACTGGGTGAATTAAACGCCAAGTTGGATTTGGGCCTGGACGCCACTATCTCAACGCAAGGCCTCATCAAGTCCCAGCGCTCCCACTCTGTCCCTGAAGTGACCATTCCCAGGGAATATTTCAAGTTTGACGCTCTTACCAAGGCTGACGGCGATGCCGGGCAGATCGGGCGTGGCCTTTGGAACATATCACAGGACCCTGTAGTGTATATTGTGAAAGATGCTTTCTGGGCCAACAAAGCGGTTGTTACATACTACTCCAGGACTGAAATGGCGTGGAATCATAATGGCCAGAAAGCGGCGGAATACGACATCTCCCAGTCACCTCACCAGTTGGGTATGCGCCTGATCTCTTTCTTCGACCCCACATCTATCGGCCAGATTGTCATCAATGAAGATCTCTTCGGTCATCCCGAGGAATGCAGCGTTGGCGTAAGTTACGGTGTTTATCCGGGCTCCAAGTCCGGATACACGGACTGGTTCCGCGACGCTACATCCCTGAAATACAATACTATCACCCTCTCCACTGCTTCCAAAGACCAGAAAGTGTCCACCGGCTCTGTCCCCGGAGCCGCCAAGGCGCCTTTCAAAATCTTCAAGATGCCGTACAACAATTCCTTCTTCAAAATCAAGTATGCGAATACCTATCCTGAAACTATCGGCAGCAGGCTCAGCGAGCAGGAGATCAAGGGATCCAAGACCGTCAAAAGAGAAACCACTTCATCTACTTACTGGCGCCGTTTTTACGGGAGTTCCCTTTTCTACAGCGATCCCGAGGCAAACTATGCCACGGTGGACGAGGTTCAGTATGTGGCCGATCCCCAGATTTTCCTGCCCTTCGACGATGAAAGGCGCGTGATCACGGATCCTGATATCCCTGATATGGTTGTTTCGGTAAGGGTTACTTTCAAGAGCCAGGGCCCCGACGAGAGCGAAGCCACCTGGAAAACGTTCACTTTGCGCTATATTCCCCGCATTGAATTCATCAGCGCAAGCCAGGTCAAGGATATTGCCAGCCGCGTCAATGGCGCAGCAAACGGCGGTCAGCCTGCCTCAGTGCAGTATCTGACCTTCCAGGATCACAACAACATCATACAGAATTTCTCCAAGGAGATCAGTACTCAACTTGCAAAGTAGCATGGTTCATACCGGAAAGATTCCATATGAGTCACCCCTGTGCGCAACAATTCAGTTGCAGCATAGGGAACTTATTGCTACATCGCTGTTTGTCCTTTATACCTTGGATGCTCCTTCCGGTGCTGACGTAGTAATTGAAGATATCACTTATGATTATGAACCGTTCTAGGCACTTGATTCTTCCCGTTCTGGCACTCTGCCTTGTTGCCTGCTCCAAGGAGGAATCCCGTGAAGCGGGCGGGCTGGTGATGCATACAATCACTGCGGGAATCGAGGGCGCTACCAAGGTGCAAATCGTTGCAGATCCGGAGGCCGAAAATAAGGCAAAGGTTCTGTGGTCAGCAGGTGAGGTTGTGGATGTATGGGTGGGGGATAAAGCCCACGAATTCGTGGGCCAGAACGCTGCTGCGGCTCTATCCACCACGTTCAGAGGAACTGCTCCCGCAAACCTTGGGGAATGGGTGCTGGTATATCCACAAGGTGCCAGCACAGGGAAAAGCGATAATGTAATTACGGCTACACTTCCAGCAGTCCAGACTGCCGTAGCCGGTAGTTTTGACACTGATGCCGCTCTCATTGCCGGACTTGGAACCGGGGCAAGCGTTACCTGCAAGCACCTTTATTCCGGAATACGCTTTAGACTGACGACTGACTCAGGCATTAAATCCATTAGTCTCCGTGGCAATAACGGAGAGAAGATTGCAGGTACGTTCTCATTTGACATCTC
>ONOQ01000011.1 GCA_900319485.1 uncultured Bacteroidales bacterium
CCGAAAGGAGCGGCCTAGGGCGAAACAGGTAATTGGGGCTAAGTCGTAACAAGGTAGCCGTACCGGAAGGTGTGGCTGGAACACCTCCTTTTTGGAGCGCGTTCTTGACTTGAAACGCTCGGTAAGTACAAGGTTGTACTTTAGTCTTTCATTATTATACAGGCTCTTAGCTCAGTTGGTTAGAGCGCTACACTGATAATGTAGAGGTCGGCAGTTCAACTCTGCCAGGGCCTACCAAAATGCCGGCCACCAGACCGGCATTTTTTCTTTTCCGGGGGTATAGCTCAGCTGGTAGAGCACATGCTTTGCAAGCATGGGGTCGCCGGTTCGAATCCGACTACCTCCACAGAAAACCGCAACAGAAGTAATTCTGCTGCGGTTTTTCTTTTTAGTGCCCCAAATAATGCCCCACTTTTTTCTTCGGCAAGTTGTGTAGATGTATTTGGAGGTATATAGCGGTTAGCAATCTGGGATTGTTTCCATCTGCGCGTGAACCGGCATTGCTGTAAACATGGCTTTATCGGTAAAGTTTTGTATCTTTGCAGAAGATATGGAAAAAGTAACACTAAAAGATCTTGCCCGTGAACTTGGCGTTTCTACTACTCTTGTCTCCAGGGTGCTGAATGCAAGGAGACGGGAAGACGGATCCCTGGACTGTGATATCGGTAAAGAAACAGCGGAGCGAGTCCTTGCGTTGGCTAAAGAAAGGGATTATCGGCCTAGTCGCTTTGCTATGGGACTCAGGAGCGGCAAGCGCTTCCTTCTTGGAGTGATTACCCCCGATATTTCCAACTATGCTTTCTCTGAGGCAGGCCGATATATTGAGGAGCTGGCCCACCAGGACGGGTACAGCGTAATGTTTGGCAGTTCATCTGAAAGTGAAACGCGAATGGCTGAGCTTTTGGACGTTTTCGCCGATCACGGTGTGGATGGTATTATCGTCACCCCCTGCATGGGAAGCGAAGACAGCCTTACCAAAATTGTAGCAAAGAAGATTCCTGTCGTCCTGATTAACCGTGACCTTCCATCATTAAAGGGTGTAGGGCGTGTCTTTCTTGATAATATCCTCAGCATGAAGATGGTTGTGGACCACCTCTATGAGAGAGGTTACAGAAAGATAGAGATGATTTCAGAGAATATGAACGTTCTCTCTCTTCGGGATCGTGAAAACAGCTACACTGAGACAATGCTATCATACGGTCTTACCCCTTATATATATTATGCAGAATCATCTGAGGTTGATGCCCAGGTCCCTGTTTTCGTGGGGGAGGCAGTGCAAAAAGGAACGGAGGCCCTGATTACCCCTCGTATACGGCTTTCACTTAACAGTATTAGGGCCATACTGGATCTCGGCATGTCCATCCCCCGGGACATGGCTATCTTCTGTCATGATGAAAGTCCGGCTTTCACAACATTGTCTCCAACCATATCTTATGTGTCGCAACGTTCCGACCAAGTGGGAATACAGGCATATCAGATGTTAAAGCGCATGATAAACGGAGAGCCCGGAGGCAAAGTTCTAATTCCTCCGCATCTGTTTTTTGGAGATTCAACTGAAAAAAAATAATCTGAATCAGAAGGCTTCTGGGCCTTCTTTTTTTGCACTTGTGCAAAGAAAAATATAGTCCTTTATCGGTTTAGTTTGCATATTTCAATAATTATTCATAGCTTTGTAGCGACCATTAAACACTATGGCAATGACTACAAAGGATTCTATCATGTTGCTCGCAACCAGATTCGACAACCTCGGAGACTGGACAGTAGAGCAACAATTTGTTCTGCAAATGGGCTCAAGCTACTTGCTTGCCCACGGAATTGGGACGCCGCTAGCTAAAGATGCGTCCACCAAGTTTACAGTTTTGGCGCCCGGCAAATACACGCTTTGGGTGCGTACAAAAAACTGGACCGCCTTTTGGAGCGAAGGCAAGACCCCCGGTATATTCCATGTAGTGGTAGACCACAAGGCCGATGCCTCCGAATTTGGAACCGGAAAAGCCGGAGCTACACCTTCTGAGAGGGCTTCATGGTATTGGCAGAAAGGCGGGGAGTATGATCTTCATGAAGGCACGCATGAAATCTCCGTTCATGACCTGACAGGCCTTGATGGGCGCGTGGATGCCATCTTGTTGACAAAGTCTGGTGATGCACCGGGAGACAGCCTTGAAGACTATAAAGCGCTTCGCTCAAAACTTCTTCCGGAGAAAACGGAGGATAAGGGTAAATATGATTTTGTGATTGTTGGAGCAGGCATGAGCGGGCTTTGTGCCGCAATTGCAGCTGCACGTTTCGGATGCAAGGTTGCCCTGATTCAAGACCGCTACATCCTGGGCGGAAACAATTCTTCAGAGGTGCGTGTAGGTCTTGGGGGACAGATCAATATGGCCCCGTATCCTTCCCTGGGCTATATTCTCAATGAAATCGGCCCAGACCGTATAGGTAATGCAAGGGGAGCACACCATTACCAGGACTGGAAAAAATGGGATGTAATTGCGGCTGAGCCAAATATCACCCTGTTTGCCGGTTATACGGTGGACAAGGCTATAATGGAGAACGGCTCTATTATGGCCGTAGAAGCTGTAGAGGCGACAAAACAGAATCGCATCAGAATATCAGGTTGCATCTTCTCAGATTGCACAGGAGACGCCCACCTTGCCGTACTTGCAGGGGCAAGAACCATGATGGGGCGTGAAGCAAAGAGCGAGTTCGGAGAGAGTCTCGCCCCGGAGAAGGCCGATGACTATACTATGGGAGTATCTATTGAATGGTATTGTGAAGACCAGAACACCCCTTGCTCCTTCCCTGACAGTCTGGACTGGGGTCTCAAACTGGACGAAGAAACAGTAGAGCCCGTGCACCGCGCCAACTGGTACTGGGAGGTGGGAATGAACGACGACCAGATTGCCGATGCTGAAAAAATTCGTGACTACGGCATGTACGTGGCCTACAGCACATTCTCTTATTGCAAAAACCGTCTTGCCAAGAAAGAAGACTGGGAATGCACTCATCTGACATGGGTAAGCCACGTGAGCGGAAAACGAGAAAGCCGGCGTATAGTTGGTGACTATATATTAAGGGAGCAGGACCTTACCCGTCCAATCCCTCACGAAGATGGAACTTTCACCACTACATGGCGTATAGATCAGCATTACCCGGATCCACGGAATGCAGGCAAATACCCTGGGGCCGAGTGGATGTCTATCGGAAAACTTACCCCTATTGACCCTTATGCCGTGCCATATCGCTGTCTCTATAGCGCAGATATTCCCAATATGTTCATGGCCGGGCGTGACATCAGCGTTACTCACATTGCTCTGGGTTCGGTACGCGTAATGCGTACTTGTGCCATGATGGGAGAGGTAGTAGGCCTTGCAGCAAACGTATGCCGTGAAAGGGGATGTCTTCCCAGAGATATTTATACTACTTATTTCCAGGACCTTGTAGCCCTCATGAAAAAGGGCGCCGGGCGTACTGATGTACCCTACACTCAGTTTTATCACCAAGTAGACCGTACAGGACATCAAGCAGAAGACAGATAATGAAAAAGATTCTTGCTTTACTTGTAATCGGAATCATGTCCTTGTCATGCGCAAAGACATGGCATAATGATTCTCCTATTGACACGGCGGTGGCTGCGAGCTTTACCAATATCACCTCGTCATCAGTAACCGTATCGCTAACTCCCACAAACGCAGTCGCATCCTACCTTGTCACGGATCCAGCTCTGGCCGATGCTGTTGGCTATCTTAGCATGGACGCCAAAGGCCGCCTTGAGTATATTCAGGAGCATGGGCGGGAAAGTGATTCACCTTATGAGAAGTCATACACATCCCTTTCTGCCGCCACAACTTATTGTATTGGTTTTGTGGCTAGAAAGGCCGATGGCACTATCTGCTCAGCCCCCACTTTTTCAACATTCACAACAACGGAATAGCCATGAAAAGAATCATTTTGTCAATCATCCTGTGCATGGCTGCCCTGCTTGCATTCGGTCAGGGGCAAATAATGAATGTGACGGGTGTCGTTACAGATGATAACGGAGAGCCGGTAATTGGCGCCGGTGTCATCGTTTCCGGAACTACTACCGGTGTAACCACAGATATGGACGGTCACTTTTCCATACAGGTAAAACCGGGCACGGTACTGGAATTCTCTTCACTTGGATTGTCTTCACAGACAGTCACAGTCCAGCCCGGGAAGACCTATTATGATATAACGCTGTCTTCAGATTCCAATTATCTTGAAGAAGTGGTTGTGGTTGGCTATGACGTCCAGAAAAAGGTGAACCTCACAGGCTCCGTTTCCACAATCTCTACTGAGAGCTTTGTTAACCGCCCTATCGTTCAGGCTTCATCGGCCCTTCAGGGTATGGCGGCAGGCGTGACCGTAACCACACAGACTGGTGAACCCGGATCCGATGGCGGCACAATCCGTGTCAGGGGCCTTGGTACATTCGGCGGATCCAGTGCAGAGCCCCTGGTGCTGATAGATGGCGTTGAAGGGAACATGAACGCCCTGGATGTCAGCCTTATAGACAAGATAACGGTACTTAAAGATGCCGCATCCTCTGCCATCTATGGCAACCGGGCGGCAAACGGCGTCATCCTTATCACAACAAAGCGAGCCTCCAAGGACCATTCATCTGTGAATTACCGTGGTTACGTAGGTTGGCAGGAACCAACCAATGTCACACAGACAGTAACGCCTGAGGAGTTCATGCTCCTGAGGAGGGAGGCCGATATGAATGACGGTAAAGACTCCATCTATTCAGATCAGTATATCGCCTCCTATCGTGAGAACAACGCGATTGACCCAGACGGCTATCCAATCACAGACTGGAAAGGACGTATTCTTAACGGGTCCGGATTCACACACGGACACAGCCTGTCCATGTCGGCAGGAACGGAAAAAATCCGCGTGATGACATCTCTTGGCTATATGAGTCAGGATGGTATTGTCAAATACACTGGATACCAGCGTTATAGCGTGCGCAATAATATGGACGTGGAATTCAACAAGCGCCTCCATATGAAGTTTGACCTATCCCTGACATACGGTCACAAGGAAAAGAACCCCGGTCAGAATACTCTGTTTACCCAGATGAATGTATCCGACCCTCTTAACCTGACACAGTGGTCAACAGGCGGTTATCCCATGCTTACGGGCGGTTCCGTCAATTCGTTGCCATATCTATATGGCCAGGGCGGTAACAATAAGAGCAATACTTACCGTCTAAATGGTAATCTGACTCTTACATATGATCCCCTGGACTGGATGACACTGGAGGGGACCATCTCTCCCAGATATGTCATGAGTGAAAGCCATGTTTTCAAAGACAGGATAGAGTATTGGTCAGACCCTTTCGGAACCATTTCTTCATCTTCAAATGTGGTACACAATTCACTGACTGAATCCTGCACCCGCTCTTTCTACGGCAATTATTACGCAAAGCTTATTCTCCATAAGACTTTTGCAAAGTCACATAATGCCAGACTGCTCCTGGGCGCTTCTTACGAAGACTGGACCCAGCGTACACTATCGGCCACACGTCAGGATTATGCATATCCCCAATATGATGTCATAGCAGCGGGAGCAGACGACGAGACCAAGGATAATGACGGAAAGGTATACCAGTATGCCTACGGCTCATTCTTTGGCAGGATCAATTACAATTACAAGGAGCGGTACCTTCTGGAAGCCAACATACGATATGACGGATCTTCCCGTTTCGCGAAGGCAAACCGCTGGGCTCCCTTCATGTCTTACTCGGCCGCATGGCGAGTGACAGAAGAGTCATGGATGCAGCCTATAAAGAATATTCTCACGGAACTCAAGATTCGTGCATCGTACGGAACACTTGGTAACCAGAACATCAGTTCATCATATTATCCCACCGCGCAGAACCTTGCCTTGGGTAGCCTCTCAGTGAACGAGGCCATTCAGCCCATAGCTACGCTCACCACGCTGGCCAACCCGGATCTTACCTGGGAGACATCATCCATGTATGACGTAGGCGTAGATCTCAGCCTCTGGAACAAGCTATCCATTACTGCCGATTGGTATCATAAGACCACAAAAGGCATTTTGATGAAACTGGACATCCCCGCCACCATCGGCCTGGGGGCGCCATACCAGAATGCCGGCAGTGTCCGTAACGTTGGTTGGGAAGTGGCACTCTCATATAATGATGCTTACGGAGACTTCCACTGGGGTATAGATGCCAACCTTTCAGATGTCACCAACAGGATTCTGAACATGAATGGGACCACCACCGGTGGCTCTGACGGCCTCCTTATCAACGAGGAAGGGCATGAGATCAACTCTATCAGAGGTCTCACCTGCCTTGGAATGGTGCGCTCTCAGGAAGAGGCGGATCTTGTGAACAAGAAGCTCCCTCAGTACAACACCATCCTGAAGCCCGGAGATCTGTATTATGCCGATATTGCCGGTACCTTCGACGAAAACGGCAAGGCCATTCCTGACGGAAAGGTGGACGATAACGACAAGCATGTTATTGGAGGTACCATTCCTCATTATACCTATGGCGTAACCTTGAACTTCGGGTGGAGGGGCATCAACCTCAGCGCGTTCTTCCAGGGAGTAGGCAAGGTGGATTCTTATCTGAGCGGCTATTATGTGATGCCTTGTTATCAGGGCGGCACATTCCGTAAGGAGCATCTTGACAGATGGACTCCGGACACCCCTAAGGGACGATTCCCCAGGCTCACATATACTGAGGCCGATATCAATCAGAAACCGTCTACGTTCTGGTTGGCCGATGCCTCATACCTCCGTTTAAAGAACCTGCAGCTTAGTTATACCCTTCCTTCCAAAGTGGTCAAAAAGATTGGAATTAAATCTCTGATGGTCTTTGCGAATGCCCAGAATCTTTTGACATTCAGCAAATTCTGGCAGGGATATGACCCTGAAGTGGCTTATAACGGTTCTGCAACCGATGGCGTTTCTATCGGCATGGTTGCGTCCAACTATCCTCAGGTAAAGACTTATACTTTTGGCGTTGACATTAAATTCTGACGGGTATGAAAAAGACATTATTCATATTGGTTTCAATTATCACGGCCGCAGGATGCTCCCTGGAACGCCAGCCCATGAACGGACCCTCTTCGGCCACCTTCCCCGCAAGCGAGGAGGAGGCCCTCGCCGGTGTATATGCTGCATATAAAGGCCTTACCCTGGAAGACCTTCAGAGCACCACTTTCCCTTATAGGATTGAGGATGATGCCACTGATATCGGCTCATATCGCGTGGGTAACGAAAACCTTATCAAACAGATGAATGGAACTCTCACATCAGAGTCGTACCCTCCCCGCTGGATATATGAAGACATTTACCAGGTAGCCGGTCGTGTCCATCTTGTACTGGACAATCTTGACAGGCTTAAGGGCGTTTGTGACGAGCAGACAATAGCCCAGTTCAGGGCAGAACTCCTTTGTATCAGGGCATTGCAATACAATCAGGCCTGCCAGTTCTTCGGCAATATCTCTTTTGTGGACCATTGTCTGGACCTCAAGAACAACGCCACACCTCTTTCCACTCCGGTAGAGGTAGTGACAAGGCTCCTGGATGAAGACCTAAAGGATGAAATAATTGACGCGCTTCCGGTACAGTGGCCAAGAACCACTTACGGGACCACCCGAATAGACAGGGTTGGCGCTTATGCCCTAAAGGCAAGAATTGCCATGAACTGGGCCCATCTGAATCCCGCCTGGTGGGCTGAGGCCGCGCGGTGTTCAGCCAAAGCCATGGAACTAGGTGACGGAATCTATGGGTTGCAGGAATTGGACTACACCTATTATGAGAATCCGGACGACGGTCAGCCCGGGGCCGAAGCCCTGTTTGGTTATAAGGGACAGACGTCACAGGAGTGGCTTTGGGCTTTGCAGTATAACCGTCTGGTGGGCAGCCTGTTGCCAAATATATACAGGACTGCTATCCGCGCTGTTGGAGGATGCTCTTGGCACGGCCCGTCCCAGGCTATGGTAGATACATATCAATGCACAGATGGCCTTTCCATATCGGAGTCTCCGCTATATGATTGGAAACACCCCCGCCGCAACAGGGATCCCCGTTTGGACATGACGGCCACAATGCCCCATACCCGTGTTCTTAATGTACAGTACGAGCTTGACTGCACAATTGACAACGTAATGGATTATAACCTTAACAAGATGGTGCCAAATGCGGAATCTTCCCCGCTTGTATCCAAATCGGAATATGGCGCAAACGGCTCCAAGGGCCCTGGTGGATATCTTTGGCGTAAGTTCCACGACAATGATTATTATGGCCGAATTTCAGGCGACAATACAGAGGATGATTTGAATGTCGGACTAATACGCTGGGCGGAAGTTCTGCTGATAGATGCCGAAGCCAATATTGAAATGGACGGCGGCAATCTATCAAGGGCCAAAAACGACCTTGATGCAATACGTGCCCGCGTTGGAATGCCTCCTGTTACCGCCACGGATAAGGCCGGTCTTCGCAAAGCCCTTCGTTATGAGCGCAAGGTTGAGCTTGCCGGAGAAGGATTCCGATGGTTCGACCTAAGACGCTGGAAGAGCGCCGACGGTACTGTGCTGGCCGCGAAAGCTGTGAGCGGAAACAAATACGCTCCTGGATTCTCTACACCAGAGAATTCCGATGGTTATATCTCCAACGCCAAGCCAATTATTGATGATGATTGGATTGTCACATATGACAATTCTTCAACTTGGGATGGCAAGAGTAGCATCAATCTTCGTGTTCAGGAAAAGATGGTTTTCCAAGTCGGACGCGATGAGCTATGGCCATTCCCATACAAAGAATTTATTGCCAACGACAGCATTCCTTCCGGATATAATAATCCCGGTTATTCTGCATTAACAAAATAAACACCATACACCCATGAAAAAATTATTAACACTTAGTCTGATTGCCCTTACGGCATTCATCGGCTGTAAAAAAGCGGCCGAGGATGATGTATTTGACCCTCTTAAGGATAAGGACAATCCTCAGGAGGAAACCAAAGCCTCTATCACTACGGAAAAACTCTACGTTTCTGCAACGGAAGCCAGTTTTGCTTGGTCAGAGTATAATGGCAATGCCGAGCAGGATTTCGGCGCTACATTCCTTGCGGGAATATACTCCGACCAAAAGTGCGAGACTCCAGTAATTGCTTGGACATGGCACTACGACATTGAAAAGTATACAACTCGTCCCGCACAAACCTTCACAGGTCTGGAGCCTGGTAAAAAGTACTGGTTCAAGGTTGTGGACAAGAATAATGAGGCGTTCTCAGACCCGGTGGAATTTACCACAGGGGCATCGACAGTTGTTCCTCTTGGGACGGCCGAGGTTGCGGTGGGAGGAACAGTCCTTCATGAGGATTTCTCCGAGTGCATCTTTGGAGGCGACCATGTAAGCATTGCTTATGGCGTCACCTGCGATGAAGAACCGTTCAAGAAACCAGAGGGTGTTGATCCTGAAGGATTCAACGGCACTGCACCCAAACCGGTACAGGACTGGAGGGCATTCAAATACGGCTCACGTATCATGGACTTTGCCCAGGACGTGGACGGAAAGGTGTTCACCCAGGCCGGTTACGTAAAGATCGGCAAGTCCGATGGCCCCGGAAGGCTTATTACTCCTGTCCTATCCTGTCTCAAAGAGCCTGCAACCGTGGAGGTAAGTTTCCGTGCATCGGCCTACTCCTCAGGATGCCAGACACCTACCAATTATCATGAAATATATGTAAACGTCGAGGTGGCCGATGGCGGCCTGCTTGATGGGAATGTTCTCTCAGCCGCCAATTACAGCAACACACAACTTGTCCTTCTGAAAGATGCCACCGAATGGGGAACATATAGCGCAAAAATCAGCGGAGTATATCCCACTTCACGTATCGCCATTGGTGGGACTACCGGTGAACTGTCCCATGCCAACGGTTATGCCCGCCTCTTCCTGGACGATCTTGACATCAAGGTTGTTAGCTATGACGGCTATCCGCCCATTGAAGAAGACATAAATATTGATGGCGCATTCTGGTCCGATGCGAAGATTTCATGGGATTCAGAGACTACGTATGACAACTATAAGGTCTATTTGAACGGTAATCTGGTTGAGACCCTCCCGTCCGACACAAAGAGTTATCATTTTACCGGACTCGATATGGATACGGATTATGAGGTAAAGCTTGGCGCCGTTTCTGATGGCAAGGAAGCTTTCTTCACCCCTGCTCAGTTCAAGACCGCCGGGGTTCATCAGCTCACAAAGAATGTTGGTCCCACAAGTGTAAGCGTTGCGTTTGACAATTGCGCTGGTGAACTCACCAATACACAAATCGGGTGCTTCCAGATTCAGCTGTTTGATGCAAACGATGCCAATGGTACTCCTATTGTGGATGAGTACGTGCGTGACGCACAGAACACCTTCCACGGTCATCCGTTTATGCCCAGCCTTATGTGCGGATCAGACAAGCCTCTTGCCCCTACCGCTGTCGCACTGGGGTATCTCAAGGCTGATACAGATTACTGGTTCCGCGTACGTACTGTCGAGAGTTATAAATATGACTCATATATGCCCAACTCCAAGACCAGCAAGGGTGAGAAGACTCTGGCTTCCATTAACGGAACATCTGAATTCTCTCCGCTGGTAAAGGTGTCCACATCATCAAAACATAGCGCAGGCTCCAACGAAATCCTTTTCCAGGGCTTTGACGAGATAACCCTTATGGCCGACTTTGTTAACCTTGCCGTGGGCGCATATCCCGCTTTCTGCCCTGCTCCTGGAGCTGCCGGCTCACTTACTGCTCCCTTCCTCAAAGAATGGTCTGATGGATGGCGTTTCTATCCTCTCAATACACAGCTGCCCTCATCGCAGTTTGCAAATATCGGATGGGTTAGTGGTATCACTGTTTCCAATGAACTTGTTTCCATTGGCGGAGGTGTCATTACTGTCCCCGAGTTCGCCAAGGGTGCGAAAGTGTATACAATCAAGGATGAATCTGCAAGTGTCGCTGATCTGACTGACTGGCGCATTACCAATAACGTGTGGCCAGGGCAGGGATTTGTGACCATGGGTGCCGCATATAAGGCTAACGACTCAGCTCTCGGCAGCAGTGCCGTGCGTGGCATGGTGATAACCCCCGCCCTTGACTCTGACCTGCTTGGGGCAGAAGCCAAAGAGTGCACGGTAACATTCAAAGCCCTCGCACTTCAGGGCGTCGCCATGAAAATGACCGTTGGCGTATGGGATGGAGCGGCTAGCACGGAAGAGACTCCTGTATGGACCAGTGAGGATGTGGATCTATATAACTCGGCAGGCATTACCGAGGCGGCCGATTCTTTCGTAGCCGGTGACAACCACAAATGGTATGAATACTCTGTAACCGTAAGCCTGAAGAAGGGTGACCGCGTTGCCTTTGCTACAGACAAGAACGGTGCGGCAGTTCTCGATGATATTTGTATAATTGTTAAGTAAGCCGATATGAATCAGAATAATACCACGGGAAGACAACCCTATTGCACTCCGATGACAGAAATTATCAGAGTAAACTTAGAACAGGATCTCCTTTCAGCCTCACTGGTGAATTTGATAGAAACCTTTTCTGCAGTGAATGAACCGGAAGGTTATAATATTGACAACGAAGTATTTGAATGGTAAGGACGAAGATTATGAAAAAGTTTTACATTATCGCCACTATAGTAGCTACGATTTCATTTGCCATCTCTTGTAATAAAGAGGTGGACTCCCCTCAAAATGTAATTGACACTCCCGAAGGGATCCTGACAAAAATGAGTTTCTCGGCTCTGATGGAAGGAGACAACACGAAGACCACCTTAAATGCATCCAATGGAGCTGTAAGTTGGGCAGTCGGTGATGCCGTCAAGTTCGTATGGGAGCTTGATGGCACGCCTTCAAGCGCTGTATCAGATGCTCTTACCATTGATGATATTGATGTGTCTGGCGCCGCCACTTTTACAGCTTCAGTTCCTGCAGCATTTGCAATGACTGAGGAGGAGTATATAGCAGCGGGAGGGTCTTCAATGCATTTGTATGCTGTATATCCTTCTTCTATCGTTACTGATTATAGTTCCTCTAGTTCCTTTTATCTAACTGTTCCGACTGCACAGGACGGCACATTTGAGAAAGCCTCTATTTCACTCGCCAAATGGAGCAAAACCAGTCCGTCTGCGCCACTTGAGTTTAGGAATCTCTGTGGATTGATGCAGATTATTATTACTGATAATGATGTCAGGAAGATAGTGATTCATAGTAGTGATTACATTGCCGGCAAAGTTAATATCAGTTTTAATGGTCCTAAAGCTATATCTGGACCAGATAATGATATGAGCAAAGTTATTACGGTTAATGTCTCAGGCTCTGGCACTTACTATGTTGCTGTTTTGCCGACAAACCAGGAACTGGGAATTGGAGTCAATGACTTATATGTCGAGTTACTCGATTCTAGCGATAATCTGATTGGCGATAAAACTGCATCTAACCCGCTTGTTATATCTCGTCAACAGATACGTTTACTTGGGACAATTACATCCGGTCTGAGTGATAGACTTTATTTCAAAGTTGGAGGAACTGGGACTGGCTCCAGCTGGGATAATGCTGCAGGCGAATCTACACTTATATCTACAATGCAATCCGCGACAGTAATCAATAAGGAGCTTTACCTGGCTGCCGGTGATTATACTATAGCCAATCAGACTATGAAACCTGCATCAGGAGCGACCTTTAGGATTATTGGTGGATACCCTTCAACAGCAAGTGGAATGTCACTCGCCGGACGCGATGTCGAGACAAATGTCACCAGAATCATAAACACATCGGGAAGAACATTTAACACCCAGATGGGTAACTGGACTTTTGATGGACTGACGTTTACAAGTACTGGCTACTCATCAAACAGCGCGCCAGGATGTGCTCTCCTACTTCTTGCAGGAACCCAGTCCGCAACAGTTAAGAATTGTACTTTTAGCGGATCAACTCATGCTGGCAGTCAAGGAGGTGCGGTTAGAGTTGCATGCGCCGCAACTTTCAAAAATTGTACTTTCACTGGCAATACTGCAACTAACGGTAATGCTGGTGCTATCTGGATTACAGATGCGGGTACAGTAACTGCGTCTGAGTGCCTTTTCACGGACAATGCAACATCTGCAGCATCCAAATGTGGCGGAGCAATCTTCAACAATGGCGGGTCCGTCTATTTGACTGACTGTACCTTTATTGATAACACCGCAAATGGTTCTGGCGGCTACGGTGGCGCTATAACTAGCTTTAATGGTTCCGTATTTATTAATAGGTGCTATTTTAGAGCCAGTAAAGGACTAGTGAAAACAGGAGGTCATCATATTGATATGCGTTCCGGCACCCTCGGAATAAATAATTGCATATTTACTGGGCCTTTCGGTCAGGGAGTTAATCAGATTAATAATGCGGGAGCAAGTCCTCAGCCGATATATATCATCAATTCCGTCTTTAACAGCCAGCAAAGTGGGGCCCTTATTGCCAATGCCGGAACTGCTAAGATCGTGAATAGTATCATTATCAATTCTGCTTCTTCTGGAAATGGTGTTTCCGTATCAAATACAGGAACTATGAATCTTGATTATGTTCTCTACAATAAGGCTGATGAATCTGAAGGGAAAGTGGCTCCTATAGTCTCAAATAGTGTGCCCGCTATTATCGGTAATACGGCAGGAACAGCATTCCCTACCTGGTATAAGACGAACTCAAGTACGATGAATTCTGACGACCAGACATCATCATCACCTGTTTCTGATAGACGCGAATATGTTCACTACTACGTTTGGGATGGAACAATACCTCCGGCAGTAGGAACTATAACCGTTCCTTCTTTAGCCCAAGTGAAGACCGCTCTAGGAGTAAGTTCTTTTCTCACATGGATTGGGGATGCCAATCTTTCGGTTGACATCCGCAACGTATCACGAGACACCGATGCAATATGGCCCGGTTCATATCAGGGAACGATTACAAAAGCAAGTATTGAAAGTTTAATAGTTCGTTAATGAAAACTCTTCAGGTTAATTGGTTATTAGTGGCGTTGGTTGCGGCCATCTCCTGTGGGAAAGAAACTCCCACAGGAGAGCCGGAACCGGCGGATTGCCGTATTGTTGAATTGCAGGCTGCTTGGGATAACGACACAAAAGCGTCTGTGACCGGATCTGGAGTCGTATCCTGGAGCGATGACGATAAAATCGCTGTTTGGACATCCTCCGAAGAGGCAAGGACTTTCTCCATGGTTGGCATTTCCGGTGGATATGCTAATTTCCAAGCATATTTGGATGTGAACGAAACACCCGAATCACTGGCAGTCTATCCTGTTCGCTCATTCGTCACATTGACAAATGGTGTCGCAACAATCTTTTATCCTTATACATATACCTATAGGGAGGGAGGAATGGATGCGCCAATGGGGGCTATAATCAACAATGGAACGCTTGTATTCCAGCATTTGGGCGGAGTTATCCGCGTTGCTTGTTCTAATGTGCCCGCCTCTGCAACAAGATTCAACCTAGTAGCGAACGGCCAGCAGATTGTCGGGAATTTCGATCTCACGGTTGAAACGGGAATGAGTGCTATTACTAGGAATAATTCCTCTTATACCAAGGCGATTGTTAATTTCTCTCCGGGAACTGGATCAAAAACTTTCAATGTCCCTATTCCTACTGGCCATTATAATAGTATATATGCCTATTTTTCCGATTCGTCAGATCATAAACTATATGAGTGGCAAGTACTGTCAGATGTAACCATCGCGAGGGGTGATATGTTTGTTCGCTCTATGCCTGAAGATATAATGAGAGTGATGAGTTTCAATATCCGTTTCGCTCATGATGAGGATAGTTATACTTTAGGTGATGGTAGGCTTTGGGATGAACGGAAGCTTGTCGTCCCTGTAGCGTTGGGCTATAGGTTTTTCGATGTTATGGGCACTCAGGAGAATACTACAGGGCAAATCGATGATATCCTCACCAATCTGTCAGGTTATTCAGCCCTTGGCACGTCTAACAATGGATATTCTATAAGTTCGCTCGGTTATACATATCAATACGAGACTTCTGCTATTTACTACAGAAACTCTGTAACAGTACTTGATAGCGGCTCTTTTGATATTACTCAAACGCATACTCGTCGATGCAACTGGGCGAAACTCAACTTTGCCGGTCATACTTTCTACTTATTCAATGCGCATTTCCAAGTGGGCGAATCTACCAGTTATGCCTCACAGAGAAAGGCACAAGCAGCTACAATCCTAACGGAAATAGGCGCAGTAAGTAGTAGCTACCCCGTCATCTTAACCGGTGACTTCAACTGTTGGGATGCGAATGATGACGATGTCATCAAATACATCCTCGATGAAGGCACGATGAGAGACGCCAGAAGCGACGCCCTTAATCCACATGGATCAAGCGGAACCCTACAATACTTCCAGGCAAATAATCCCGCCACGCATCGGGTAGATTATGTTTTTGTTAACGACGGATTTGATGTCCAGTCATTCTGGATTGATAATTCCCAACAAAAGAATGCTCCCGCGTGGGAATCAGATCATAACCCCGTGATAGTGGATCTTTCCTGGAGTGACTGATTGTATAAATCATTATCTTTATGGCATGAAAAAGATAGCAAGCCATATTACCACGTTCCTGATGCTGTCCGCAGCGGTATCGTGCATCCCCAAGAAGGAGGGCAGTGTTTACGTGCCAAAAGATGGAGATATCAAGTTTACGGTTCTTCAGACCACGCAAGACCATAAGTTGCATCCAGTTAAATCCACCCCCTTTTCCAAGGAGGGATATACGGAGATAGGGTATCTTGACCTGGATTCTGCCTGCGCCACTCATCCATATCTTGGGACAGGCGTTTCCCTTACAGATGCCAGCTGTTATCTACTGAGCCAGATGCCTCCAAGGAAGCGTAAGGCTTTCCTCAAGGATGCTTTTACTCCCACGGGGATGAATCTCAGTATGGTCCGCCTTAATTGCGGTGCAAGTGACTATGCCACTGAGCTTTATAACTATAACGATGTTGCCGGTGACGTAGAAATGAAGCATTTCTCCATAGACAGGGACAGGTTGTATATGATTCCCGTAATCAAGGAGGTGCTGAAGGTGTGTCCGGACCTTTTTGTCTATTCCGCCGTGTGGAGTGAGCCTGGGTGGATGAAAACATCTGGAGCAATGTGCGGAGGTGCTCTTTTGGATGAATATCTTCCGGCTTATGCCAATTATGTTGCAGCATATTTGCAAGCCTATAAGGATGCCGGAGTGAAGATAGACGCCATGTCCATTCATAACGAGCCTCTTACAGATCAGAACGGAGGCTGCCCAGCATCGCTTGTTTCCGAGGAACAGGAGATCATGCTTGCCGGCAAACTGTTCCCAGAAGCTTTCAGAAAGGCTGGCGTTGAGACAAAGATTTGGGTTCATGATTACGACTACACCTATTGGGAGAGGGTGAACCGTATCCTTGCCGATAAAGACGTGAACTCCAATATAGACGCTGTAGCATGGCATCCTTATGGGACGGGCACCCCGAATCTTCAGAAAAAAGTGCTTGCAGAGCATCCGGGAATGCCGATGCACCTTACAGAACGCGGCCCCAACAAACTCAAGGCCGATATCCAAACCCGTAAATGGTGGTGCGACGTCATCTTCGATGCGCTTCGCTATGGCAGCAGCTCATATTCCAGCTGGAACCTCCTCCTGGACACTGACGGGCAGCCTCTTACCGGAAAATATCCCTGCGGCGGCCTTGAAGAGATTGACCTTGAAAGTGGCGAGATTTTCGGGTCCACCCAGGCCGATGTCTTCCGTCAGTATTGTCCTTATGTAAAGCGCGGCGCAGAGATTCTGGAGATGGAATCTCCAGACGAAGATATTGCATCCATCGCGTTCCGCAATCCAGACGGGAGTTATGTTGTTGTCATCTCTTCCGAGGATCTCCACGCCCGCAAAAAATATCAGATCAAATTTAAAGATAAGTACCTTGCCGTGAGCCTGCCTCTTGGAACCTGGTCCATGACAACTGTCCTGATAGAAAACCAGTAGTCTTATGCGTATGTCCCACCTGTTGAATGTGTCATTTATTATCATGGCGCTTGCTGCGGCCTGTAACAACGGGAAAGAAACTCCTGAAAAAACCAAGGTGAATGAGGTAAGCGTTACTGCGCGTATAGAAGGCTCTTCAAAAGCCACGATAAATGATTCCGGGAAACTGGAATGGCGTTTTGACGATGCCATTGACGTTATATCATCCGATGGTGCATTTGTGAAGTTCCTCTCCGAATCGGCAAATGGTTCGGATGCAACTTTCAAAGGGAAACTAAAATCCGAAGAGACTGTATCCGGAGGAGTATATCCCTCCGGTATCGGAAAGAATGAAGGCGGCACATTGATCCTGAATTATCCATCCACTCTTTCTTGGGAAGACGGGGTGGTAGCTCCACCAATGGTTGGCACCCTTTCCGGAGAAAACAGTATCCTGTTCTCAGAGGCTGGCGGCCGCCTTTGCTATACTTTCACGGCTATACCACCAACAGCCCGATCTTTCCACATCGCGGCAAAGGGGCAGCGGCTAACCGGCTCTTTCGAGGTAATTGATGGTACAGTAACAACACAGGAAGCCGAAGAGTCTGAGGATATCGTTGTGAGGTTCTCCCAGCCAAGGGGCAACATGACTTTCCATATTCCGGTACCTACGGGGAAATACAGTGCAATTACCGTCTGGTTTGAAGATGAGTCCGGAAGCCGCCTGGCCTGGGCCGAAGGTGGCCTTGTCTCAAATCCGGCGGTCGTTTCCAAAGGAAGTGAAGTCTCACTCTCGGGTGGTAGTTTTGCCCCGTCGGTGAGTGTGATGTCGTATAATATCCTGTATTATAAACCATCTACCGAAGAAAGCATAACAGGGTTCAAGCGATGGGATTCACGTAAAGGTAATATCCTGGCGCGAATTAAATCTTCATCTCCACTGATAATAGGCACGCAAGAGAACACCGGCTGGCAGGCGCAGTACATACTTGCACAAAGCCCCAATTACAAGTTATTGGGACGGAATCTTTACGGCACCGACTATAACACCATCTCTTCCTCCAATACTTCCCAGATGGATTATGAAATCGAGGCGCTTTACTATGATTCGTCGGCAGTGGAACTGGTGGATGGACAGTGGGAGACGTTCTGGCTTTCAACTACTCCGGATACCCCCAGGTCCAAACTGGAAGGTGTTCAGTATAGCCGCGCATGCACCTGGGCAAAGTTTCGCATAAAGGGCAGCAGCACAGTCTTTTATGTGTTCAATTCACATCTGCACGCCAACAGCGGAGTGCTGACCGGGTATGAGCCTGAGCAAATCCGCCGCCAGGAGGCTGAAATCGTCCTGAAAAAGATTAAAGATATTACCGGAGGATCCACCCCTGTGATATGGACCGGAGATTTCAACTGCAAACCCACCGCATCGGCCATAAAGTTCATTCTGGATAATCCGTATGTTAAAGTGATTGACAGCCGCCCCGCGTCTTATGATGGAAGGAAGGGGACATTTACCAACTTCTCTACTGCTGCATCCTATAATACCGATGCCTATCGTTATGATTTTGTCTTCATAAGCGATGACTGGAACTTACTCCAGTACGATGTCATGGATACAGATGTCACATCAGGATCGTGGGGTTCAGATCATCTGCCCGTCACGGTAAAACTGGCAGGTAAATAAACTGACACAAATATGGCTGTTGTAGATTGGATGATAGTGGGCGTCTTTTTATTCGCCCTTATCTTTATTGGCTGGCTCTTCTCCAAAAAGAGCAAGGACATAGGAGACTATTTTGTGGCTGGGCGTGCCATGCCCGGATGGCTTGTGGCCATTGCGGCAACAGGAACATCAATCAGCGCCGGAACCTTTGTCGGGTCTCCGGAACTGGGCTTCAACACAAACCTTACCTATGTGCTGAATATGCTTGGGGGTATTGTTGGCGGTTGTGTTGTGGCGGCTTTTATCTTGCCCAAGCTCTATAACGCCAAGACAATAACCATTTATGGTTACATAGGGAACCGATACGGGGAAACGGCAAAACGTGCGAACAGCATTATGTTCCTTGTAGGGCAACTGTTCACATCAGGTTCCAGGCTGTTTATTGCGGCCATAGCCGTATCTGTAATCCTTTTTGGAAGCATACATTTCCAGTTCCTGGTATGGTCCATTTTATTATTAGGCCTTATCAGTACCATCTACACTATGCTTGGCGGCATTAAAGGGCTGCTCTATATAGATACCTTCCAGACGCTACTCTTCATTTTTACCGGAGTTGTGGCATTGGTGATGATATGGATTGCCTTAGATCTGCCCCTGCCGGAAGTATGGCGTTCACTCTCCACTGACGGTATGGTAAAAACTCCTGCCGGATGGGAGCCCGGTCCCAAGGTGCAGATATTTGATCCGCGCATTCGCTTTGACCTTCCATATACCATTATGGGCGGTCTTATAGGTGTTGGTTTTTTCAAGGTGGCCCAGTTCACTACAGATCATGAGTTTGTGCAGAGACAACTTGCCTGTAAAGATGTGAAACAGGCAGGACGCTCCCTTGTCGCCTCACAGCTTCTTACACTTCCCGTGGTCCTTATTTTCCTGTGCATAGGCCTGCTGCTTTTTGTGATGTACAGGAACGACCCGGCACAGTCTTCAATGTTTTCCGATGCCCGCGACCTTTTCCCCCAGTATATCAAGAACCGAATCCCCACCGGAGTCCGAGGCCTTATGATTACCGGCCTTCTGGCATCGGCCCTTTCAAGCTTCAACTCGGCCATCAATGCCATGGCCTCCAGCTTCGTGACAGACCTTTACCTGCCTATAAAGGCATCGCGAGGGAAAGCCATTGACGGTGACGCCGCCCAGCTTTCTTCATCCAGGAAAATGGTGGTGCTCATGGGCATTCTCCTGACGGGTTTCGCCATTCTGACAGCCGTCATGCAGCAAAGCAGCGGACTTAACCTGGTGGATTTCGCAACGGGAATAATGTGTTTCGCATATGCCGGAATGATAGGCGTTTTCCTTACGGCAATATTTACTAAACGCGGCAATGTCAGGAGCGTTATTGCCGCCCTAATTGTGGGAGCGTTGATTATCGTCCCCCTGATGTTCCAGAAAGAATTCTTCGGCCACAACTACATTGCGTGGACATGGTGGTGCCCCATCGGTGGAATTGTCTCTACGCTTGTATGCATGGCCGGTAAACCATCAAAGAAATGAGACAAGCAGTATTGACAGAGCCGGAACATATGGTTTTTCAGGAAGTTCCGGCACCCAAGGCGGAAGACCTCGGACCTCATGAGGTTCTTCTGAGGATAAAACGAATAGGCATCTGTGGCAGTGAAATCCATTCATGGCATGGGAAGCACCCCGCAACATTCTACCCTGTCATTCAGGGGCATGAGTATTCGGCAATCGTAGAGGCTGTCGGGGCCGATGTTACAGTCTGTGCCCCAGGTGATCCTGTAACGGCACGTCCACAACTTGTATGCGGGAAGTGTAACCCTTGTAAAAGAGGTCAGTACAACGTGTGCGAGAATCTTCGCGTTCAGGCATTCCAGGCCGATGGCGCCGCACGTGATTTCTTTGTTGTAGACGATGACAGGATAGTCAAACTACCCGGGGGAATGTCTCTGGATTTTGGAGCCATGGTAGAGCCTTCTGCCGTTGGGGCCCATTCTACGGCAAGGGCCGGAGATCTGAGGGGAAAGAATGTCGTGGTGTCAGGAGCCGGAACTATCGGAAATCTGGTTGCCCAGTTCGCTATTGCCCGTGGCGCAAAGCGGGTGCTTATTACCGATGTAAGTGACCTCCGTCTGGATATTGCAAGGAAATGTGGGATATCGGATACTCTTAATGTGACCAAGATGTCCCTTAAAGAGGGCGTGAAGCAGATATTCGGGGATGAGGGCTTTCAGGTTGGCTTTGAAGTGGCCGGAGTGGAATCCTCCATCCGTAGCCTGATGGAATGCATAGAAAAGGGCAGCACCATTGTGGTTGTGGCTGTATTTGAAAAAGATCCTGCTTTGAGCATGTTCTATCTGGGAGAACATGAACTGACTCTGGTGGGAACCATGATGTATCGTCACGAAGACTATCAGGAGGCCGTGAATATGATTTCAGGCGGGAAGATTAATCTTGAGCCTCTTGTTTCAAACAGGTTCTCCTTTGAAGATTACGCAAAAGCTTATAACTTTATAGACGAGAACCGAGCCACTTCAATGAAGGTGATAATAGATCTTGATTTATGAGAAAACTAGCCGCTGGATTGTTCCTACTTCTGATGATTTCTTGTGCAGATAACGCATCCTGGCAACCTGCCGGTGACCATATCCGCACCAAATGGGCCAAAGATGTCACACCCTCCAACCCACATCCGGATTATCCAAGGCCAGGGATGCAGCGGCCCATTTGGAAATCCTTGAACGGCCTTTGGGACTATGCGGTAACACCTTCTACGGCAGAGAGGATGCCGGAACCGGACGGAAAGATCCTGGTGCCTTTCTGCATAGAGTCGTCGCTTTCCGGCGTAGGACGTAACGTTGGACGAGACAGCGTGCTGTGGTATGAGCGTGACTTTGTAATTCCTCGCAAGTGGAAACAACATACCCTTCTCCATTTTGATGCCGTTGACTGGAAAGCTGAAGTCTGGCTGAATGGCAAGCAGCTCAAAACTCACACGGGGGGATATACCCGCTTCTCCTATGATATAACTCCATTCCTTGTCCCAGGCAAGCAACACCTTGTTGTAAAAGTTACTGACGGAACGGACAACGACATGCAGCCACGCGGGAAACAGGTCACTAATCCACAAAGTATTTGGTATACCTCCGTCACCGGCATTTGGCAGAGCGTCTGGATTGAGCCAGTTGCAGATGCCTATATTTCTGGCTATTATGCGGAAACCACACTTGGTGGCGATATCAAGCTATCCACATCAATAGTAGGAGAGGCAGATAATGTGTTTTACCGCCTTCTCCCGGATGGTGGCGGAGATTGCATTGCTGAAGCCTCATGCACCGCAGGTGATGAAGTTGTATTCCATATAGATAATCCAGAATTCTGGAGTCCCGAGACACCATATCTTTACGGACTTGAAATAGGACTGGTCAAGGACGGCCATAAAGTAGACCTTATAAAAGGCTATACGGCAATACGCCAGAGTTCAGAAGTGAGGGATGCTGCCGGGTACAGGCGCATCGGCCTCAATGGCAAACCCTATTTCCAATTTGGCCCTCTGGATCAGGGCTGGTGGCCGGACGGTCTGTATACAGCCCCAACCGATCAGGCGCTGAAGTTTGACATCGTCAAGACAAAAGACTTTGGCTACAATATGATCAGAAAGCACATCAAAGTGGAACCGGAGCGTTGGTATTACTGGTGTGACCGCCTTGGCATTTGTGTATGGCAGGATATGCCGTCCGTGGCCGAAAACATCCATGTCCCAAAGGAAGATCCCAATAAGCAATGGGGACAGTATGCCTATGACACAGGGTGGGATTACCCTCTTTCGGGAGAGGCAAAGGATAATTACTATAAAGAATGGAAGGAGATTATGCTTCAGCTGCGCAACCACCCTTCAATTGTGGTGTGGGTGCCGTTT
Source organism: uncultured Bacteroidales bacterium (assembly GCA_900319485.1). Taxonomy (GTDB): domain Bacteria; phylum Bacteroidota; class Bacteroidia; order Bacteroidales; family UBA932; genus Cryptobacteroides. Next base: position 22,658 of record ONOQ01000011.1, read on the forward strand.
AACGAAGGCTGGGGGCAGTTTGATACAGAAGCCGTAGTTGATTATACTCGCGAAATAGATTCTACCAGGCTCATTAATTCTGCATCAGGAGGCAACTCTGTCATGTGTGGAGACATATTGGACAGCCATAATTATCCACGCCCTATTATGAAATTCCGGAGCAATGGGGCCCAAATAGATGTACTCGGCGAATACGGAGGAATCGGCCTTGCCCTTCCCGGGCATCTTTGGCAAGAAGATAATAACTGGGGATATAAGGGCCTTTGCAAAGATTCCGAAGAATTGTTGGACAAATACGCCCGCTATGCCGATATGTTCATCCCTGAAATTCTTTCTGGCGTTTCTGCCGGCGTTTATACCCAGACAACAGACGTAGAGGGTGAAGTGAACGGCCTGATGACCTATGATAGGAAAGTTGTGAAGATGGATGAACAGGCACTACGCGCTGTCAACGAAAAAGTAATATCAACTTTGAATCATGAATAAGCCACTCATATTCGGGATTGGGGAGATTGTCTGGGACTGTCTTCCGGCAGGAAAGAAGCTTGGCGGAGCCCCTGTGAATTTTTCATATTATGCGGGCAGATTGGGCGCCGATAGTTATGCCGTAAGCGCCGTAGGCAAGGACAGCCTTGGAGAAGAGACTCTAGAGAGTTGCCGCAGCTTCGGGCTTGATACCCGCTTTATAGAGCAGAACGAGCTTCCTACCAGCAGGGTACTTGTAAAACTTGACAGTTCAGGTGTGCCCCAGTATGAGATTCTGGAAGGAGTGGCCTGGGATGCGCTGGACGCATCAGAGGAAGTCTTGGCGGCAGTGTCGCGCGCTGACGCTATTTGCTGGGGGTCTCTGGCCGGAAGGACAGACCGTTCTTTCAAGGCTATTTCTTCTATGATCGTAACTGCTCCAGAGGGTTGTATGAAAGTATTTGACATAAACCTTCGGCAGCATTACTACAGTCGTGAAAAGATTGAATCCTCGCTTGGGGCTGCTTCGGCCCTCAAACTAAACGAGGATGAACTTCCTGTCCTTTCCGGATTATTCAACCTTCCTACCGATGCGGCCGATGCGCTTTGCGGTATTGCTCAGCGATGGAGCCTGGACTATGTCATCTATACCTGCGGGGCGGCCTTCAGTGAGATTCATGGCACCAACGGCCTGATTTCTCACATAAATACGCCTAAAGTGGATGTTGCCGATACTGTTGGGGCGGGTGATTCATTTACGGCCGCATTCATTACATCTATCCTTCTTGGTAAAACTACCCGCGAAGCTCACGAGATGGCAGTTTCCCTAGCGGCAAAAGTCTGTTCCAGTTCAGGTGCAATAGTTGAGATATGAAAAGACTCCTCTCCCTGGCCCTGGCCATCATATCTTTCTCAGCCTTAGCCCAAAATAATCCCATAGCGGATCCTGCTGCAGTGGTGGAATATGGAAATGCGCGTTTCACGGTGCTTTCGGACCGCCTTATCCGCATGGAGTGGTCTTCCGACGGAGCCTTTGAAGACAGGGCCTCACTTGCAATAGTGAACCGTAACATGCCCGTACCAAAGTATACATCGGTTTTGAAGGGCGGAATCCTTACCATAAAAACAGGGAAACTCACCATGACATACCGGGGTGGCCGTTTTTCGGCCGATAACCTGAGTGTAAAACACGGCATGGGAATATGGCGTCCTGGAATGTCATCGGCAGGAAACCTTAAGGGCACAACCCGCACCCTTGACGGATGCCTTGGATTTGAGAAACTATCCAACAAAGAGGCAGAACTTGAAGACGGTATCCTTTCCCGTGACGGCTGGGCCGTCTTGGATGAATCGGCCAGGCATCTGTTCACTCAAGACGGCTGGGTAGGGGAGCGCCCGGAGGGAGACCGTCTGGACTGGTATCTGTTTGCCTATGGACATGATTATACGGCCGCTCTTAAGGACTTTACAAAAGTGGCCGGAAAGATACCTCTCCCGCCCAAATGGACATTTGGTTATTGGTGGAGCCGTTACTGGGTCTTTACGGATGAAGAACTCCTGACTCTTGGCCGTGAAATGAAAGAACACGGCGTTCCTATGGATGTGATGATAGTTGACATGGACTGGCATTACACATACAAGGACATGCAAAAGCGCCTGGGTAACGATGATTTCGACCAGTCTCGTGGCTGGACAGGATATACATGGAACCGAGACCTTTTCCCGGATCCTGAGGCCTTTCTTTCAGAACTTCACCGAATGGGCTACAAGACAGCCCTAAACCTTCATCCGGCTTCGGGTATTCGTCCTTATGAGGAGTGCTATTCGGCTTTTGTGGAAGAGTACCTCTCGCGTACAGATAATTATGACGGCCCGGCCGGTTATGTGTTTGGGGAAGGCGGGTATCTCTACGCGGGTAATGACAAGCCTGTGGGCAAAGCCGGTTACAGGGCCAGTGTTCCGTACCGCATGTCACAGAAGGAGTGGGCCGATGCATACTTCGGCAGTGTAATCCGGCCTCTGGAGAATCAGGGAGTAGATTTCTGGTGGTTAGACTGGCAACAATGGAGAGAGTCCCGTTACATAAAGGACCTCAGCAATACATTCTGGATCAATTATGCGTTCTTTAAGGACAAAGAGGAGAATAGCGCCAGCAGGCCGATTATTTACCACCGCTGGGGTGGACTGGGCAGTCACCGCTATCAACTGGGCTTCTCAGGTGACACATACGATGAATGGAGTGTGCTGAAGTTCTTACCATACTTCACGGCGACAGCCTCAAACGTAGGATATGGTTACTGGGGACATGACATTGGCGGGCATATGCAGAAGCGTGACCATAAACGCTTGACAGATCCCGAAATGTACACCCGTTGGCTTCAGTTTGGCGTGTTTACACCCATATTCAAGACTCATTCTACCCAGAGTGCCAATCTGGAGCGTAAGATATGGGCTTTTCCCGACCATTTTGAGTATATGCGTGATGCAATAAGGCTTCGTTACAGCCTTTCTCCCTACATTTACACAATGGCCCGTGAAGCATATGATACCGGTGTCAGTATATGTCGTCCGTTATATTACGCGTATCCGGAGCGTCAGGAATCATATGATTGTAATGAAGAGTATCTCTTTGGGGATCGTATCCTCGCAACGACTATCTGTGAGCCCGCTGGGGCCGATGGTAAATCGGCACGGGAGATATGGTTTCCTCCCGGAAATGACTGGTGGGACATGGCCACTCATAAAATGGAGAGGGGTGGGTCAAAGAAAACCCTGCGTTATTCCATAGATCAGAATCCCTGGTACGTAAAGGCTGGAAGCATTATCCCGCTGGCGGGGAAGGATATTCCCAATCTACAGGAGAGGTCAGATATTCTTGGTATCCTTGTTGTTCCGGGTTCAGGAAAATCATCCTTTCACTTGTATGAGGACTGTGGAGATAATAAAGACTATGACTCTGAGTATGCATTCACCTTCATTGAGAAAAAACGCACAGGCAATAAACTCAGTATCAAGATAGACCCCAGAGAAGGATCATATAGGGGAATGACAGATTCCAGGGAGTTGTATGTTATGTTGGAAGGAGTCACATCCCTGCCACGTAGTATTATTCTTAATGGTGAAGAATCTGGGATATGTGTCATGAATGAGAATAATATCACAATCTCGTTCCCCAAGGTCAAGGCATCTGAAGTCAATCTCATTGAGGTGGTCTTGTGATTCTGCAGTATAAAACTAGCCCCCGGTATCCACTATGACACCGGGGGCTATTTCATATAAAAATACTTTTCTGCCAGGCCTTAATTTCCCGTCTGCTTGGGTTTTATAATTGTCTTCACCTTCAAACCATAAAGTTCCGCTATATCGAATATATAGCTGATGGCCATGTCATCAACGTGGAACCAACGGTTCACGCCGGTGTAGTTCAGACCGAGTTTCTCTGCAAGGTCCTTCCGTGAAATCCCATACTTTTGCAAAGCAATTCGCAGGAAGGCCAAACGATTCATTCCCTGGGGCAATTCTATCTCCACTTCGCACAATGAAGATTGGGTCTCCCTCTCTAAAGAGAAACTCAGCTCATATCCCAACCGGTCCACCACCCTCTGGGCTAAGGATAGACGCATATCATCACGCTGGAAATAGGCAAAGATATTCTGCGGCGACATCCCCATCAGACGCGCAAGCTCTGGTTTGGACACGCCAATTGAAGCCATAAGGCTTTCCAAAAATTGCAGATTTCCCCTTTTCACACCAATTATATTTGGAAAGTTCGATATTATTCCTTTACTTTGTTACACTTTTATTTGATTTTATGCTATATTTTCTTTGACAAAGTTAACTAAAAAGGTTGAATTTTTCAACCAAGTTTAATTGAAGCCAAATGGAGGATATGCACCAGAAGTACTTGAAATGGCATTTCTGTCTACTTGAATTTTTGTTGAATTTACTTGAATTTTTCAACTAAACATATAAAATATGAACACGAAACAATTAGAACAAGCTCCTCAGGAGATTTCATCCCTGATGCAAAAACCGGTCTGCATGATGTCCGGAGAAGAACTTTGCAAACTGGCACAGTATGCCCAGCAATCGAATCCAATTCATGGATCTTCTGCAACTGCTCCCCAGACGACGAACGTCATCGGCGTAAAAGCCCTTGCCGTTTACCTCGGATGCTCGGAGAGCACCATCTATTCTATCAAGAAACAGGGGATCCTGGACAAGGCGATTGTCGCACAGATCGGGCGGAAGATCATCTTCAATGCCCCTCTTGCAAGAGAACTAGCCAATGCCTACCAGCAGGAACAGCGTGACCTTAGAAGAGAGTCCGGTGAATAAGCCAATGGAAACCACGTTAGACAATCCATTATTCCCCCTTAACGCATTCCCTCCCAGGATGCGGTCATTCGTCACCACGGCCAAGGAAACCCTGAACTTCCCCATCCCCTATACCGCCAGCTCGATGCTGCTGGTCTTCTCTCTGGCCATAGGCAACACGCGGGTGCTCAAAGTCAAGGATGGATGGACTGTGAAACCTATTCTGTTTCTCGCCCTCGTGGGAGAGGCAGGTGCCAACAAAAGCCACCCCATATCCTTTGTACTGAAACCGGTGCTGCGCATCAACCACGAGAACCTGGACAAATACAGAAAGGAACTTGCCGATTACCGTCGGCAACTAAGCTCAGGCAATGCTTCAGCAATGGAGAAGCCTATGGCGCGCCAGATCATCGTTTCCGACATTACGGCTGAAAGCTTGATTGACGTGCACCGGAACAATCCAAGGCGGCTATGCCTGTATTGCGATGAACTGGTAGGCTGGGTGGATAGTTTCAACCGCTACCGCAAAGGGGCGGATGAACAGATGTGGCTCAGCATCTACAGCGGCGAACCCTTGTGCGTAAACCGTAAAAGTTCAGATGATATCCTATCCATCGCAAGCCCCTTCATCGATGTCATCGGCGCCATTCAGCCGGACGTCCTCACCGAAACATTCGCAGGGAATCGGCAAAGTAACGGTTTCCTGTACAGGATTCTGCAGGCACGCTCCGATGGAAATACCAAATTGCTCTGGAACGAGAAGGGCTTCCCTCCAGACCTTGAGGCTTATTGGGAAAAGGTCGTCCGGTGGACCATTTCTGTCTGCGACAAAGAGTTCGATGTCTTTGAGACTCCCTCAGAGTATACCTTTAATGCCGATGCCGCCTTCCGTATCAGGGACTGGCAGAACGCACAGGAAGAGTTCCTGGAGAGCGCAGGGACATCGGCGCAGATTGAAGCATTCAGGAAGATACAGGATTACGCCCTCAAGTTTGCGCTGATCCTACATACCATGGAAGAGGCCGACAAGGGAAAGACACAGACAACCGAGATAAGCCTTGAGACGACGGAGAAAGCCATACTCCTTGCGGAATACTTTTACCGGACAGCAAGCCTTTCTCTGGAAGACATCGAGGAAAGGAAGCCTCAAAAGTACCCCAAAAAACACGGGGACTTCATACTTGCCCTTCCTCAAAGATTTGACACCGCGGAAGCCATCCGTACCGGAGCAAAACTTGGCCTTTCGGCAAGTACCGTCAACCGGATTCTGAAGAAAGGCAAGGGCGTTTTTTTCATCTGGGAGGCCCATGGCCGATACGAGAAAATATAGTGATATTTTCGACATTATTGACAATATTGACATTTTCGCAAAATGTCACAAATGCCGGAAATATCAAAAATGTCACTACTATTTCACGGCACAACCGGGTAAACACTATCTGAGGTTTTAGAAGGGAAGCGAGTTTGTGTTTCCGGGTTCCGAAAACGGTTATTGCGACGATGCGCAACGATAACAACCATAGCAGGGGCGGGCGCCCCAGAAAGCCGACGGAGGAACGCCGGCAGTTCTCCGTAACTGTCAAATTTACGGAGACCGAACTGGCCGTCCTGAAGGAGGCCGAGCTAAAGAGCGGCATCCCGCGCGCATCACTTATTCGGGAGTTCGCATTGAAAGGAAACGTTCGCCCGAGGGTTACTCCGGAAGAGGTTGAACTGTTGAAGCAGCTTGTCCATCAGTTGCGGGGACTGGGAGGAAATCTGAACACTATTGCCAAAAACCATTTAATCGGCAACAGTCATGCGGATCCCAATCAAACGGCAAACTGTATCCGGGATCTCCGGGAAATCATAAACACATACAAACAAAAACTAATCTGACTCATGTACGCATTTTGTCATAAAGGATCGGGGTTCTCCGGTGCCCTTGATTATATTCTTGATGTCGAAGGAATGAATAACAAGATAGTACAACTTTTGGGATCGGAAGGTGTAGATATTCCGTTGGATGATAAGTACCATCCCATTTTCGACACTCATGCCATTGCACAAAGCTTCCAAATCCAGGCGGCCATGAGACCTGGAATAAGTAAGCCCGTCCGACACCTCATCCTGTCATGTCCTCCGGAAGACAGGGAGAAACTGAGTCCAAGATTATGGGTGCAGATCGCAAAAGAATATATGTGTGGTATGCACATTAACAACACACAGTTCATCATTGCTGCCCACAAAGAAAAAGACAACCCGCACATCCATATTATCTATAACCATGTAAATAACGATGGCAAGCCGGTGGAAGAAAAGTTTTTCAGGAAACGAAGCACAGAGGTCTGCCGGACGATCACAGAAAAGTATAATCTGCATTGGGGCTCACAGAAGGCTTTGAGCCAGCTGAAAGAAATACATAAGCCAGAAGATCAAATCCTTTACCAAACAGCCCGCGTCGTCACGGAAGAACTCTATTATTCTTCCAATATGAGCGAATTCCGCATGAATCTGATGAGCAGAGGGATTCAAATACGCGAGACCCGGCACGGAAGCCGGGAAGGCATTCTGTTCGTTGTTAGTGGAACGAATGGCAATCAGTATACTTTCGCCGGTTCTCGTCTTGGCCGACATCTGACATGCCAGAAAGTCAAGGCCGTGTTCAAGCAAAAAGAGTGTGTAAGGCTTTCACTCCCAAGAGAACGTTATATTCCGGTGAACGTAATAGTCTCCCGTTTGGCCGCATTACTGGCGCCTCCAGCAACTCCACAGCAACCAGGGTCTCAACCTCATCATCCAACTGCGGAAGAACTAAAAGAAGAGCGTAATAACGGTAAGGCGGGAAGAATAAACTACAGTTTTCAACAATATATTGGATAATCATTTATTAACCTATGGACAATTACATTGATGACTCCGACGCCCTATCTCTTCTCGCTTCAGAAATAAGAAGTCTTAAAGAAGAGATTAAGAGAAAAAACAATATTCCTCCAGTCCAGAAAGAACAAAAAGAACGCGACCTTAGTGATATTCGCGTTGCTGTAATGGCAGCTATGAGAGAGACTCCACGTCCGATGGCCAGCTTGACAAAAGATGCGGAAGACGTCCTTCGCGACTTCTCTAAAAACTACCGGTCAATTAACCGGCGTCCCCTGTTTGGGGAGATTAGAACGAAGCGTCTAGGGTATGTCGCGATTGCAATGATAGTAATAAGTACAATCTTATACGTTTACAGCTGTTATCAACTTTATTACACAAAGGACGCTTATGCCAAGCGTGCGTACTACGTATCCGTTGAATTGGGTATGGATGAGCCTGAAAAAGCTTATGATTATGTTCAAAAGATGTGGAGTAAACAGAAGGAACTAGTAAAAGCCAAGGTTAAATCATACGAGAATGAAATCCGGGAAAAACCAGATGATTCCAAATGAAAAGAATGGAGTATTTAGAACGATTATGGGGATACGAAACAATTAAACCGCCTCTGACTGTGTTCAGGGGCGGTTTTAGCGCTGCCAATTATTTTCTGACCCGTCGATATTTTTGATTTGGGTCATTTGGATTCTCCGGAATAGTCCGCTCTAACAGTCCGGCATCGATTAATGCTTGGATATATCTTTTTCTACTTCGGGATTGATTCTGAATGCCAAGTCTATTCATGATTTCTTGAGCAGTACGTGGTATAGAACAGAAATTAAGAATATCCTGTACTTTTTGGGATACTTTGTGCACTTTTAGTTTGGTTGGTGCATTTTCGCCTTGAGGTTGGTGCGTTTCCCCTGAACTTGGTGCGTTTTCGCCTTGAGGTTGGTGCGTTTTCCCTGAACTTGGTGCATTTTTGCCTTGAGGTTGGTGCCTTATTTCTGAGGTTGGTGCATTAATATGATGCTCTTTACGAGGAATAGTAATTACAAACTCTTTTGTCTTCTCGTTGTCGTTGAACTGAACCTCAATTCCCGTCTCAAGAGCTCGTTTGAGACCGCTTCCCGCTCCCGTATAAGGCAAGAGGAAGATGGCATTATCGAACAAGAGGTTATTTCGCGGCATAGACACTCCGGAGACCACGCTTTCTACGGTCATCCCTGCAGGCAAGTTCCCGGGACTGTGAATCTCCACGCGGTCATCAAAGATAAATACACGTACAGGCATTGTCCATACCAGGCTTCGGTGGACCAAGGCGTTGGCCGTAAACTCCATAAGAGCGACAGACGGAATTTCAAGTTCTCCCAAAGAGTTGAAGTTCTCTTCTACCTGGACATTTCGTAAATTCCGGGTGAAGAACTGCATGATGGCATTGTACTGATGAAGTATATTCCCTTCCATGGCGGTATCGGAGAATCGGTCTCGATACTCGCTTCCCCCAACGGAGTTTCCAAAGAAACTGATACACTTAGCGGTGTAGGTAGGGATGAAACGTTGAGTGACTTTGGCAAATAGGATGACAGCAGCTACGGTAAAACGGCCGTCCGGTCTGATGAGTTTAAGGTTTCTAAGAATATCGGCCGCGGTTTTGTCCTTTATAAGCAATGATGCTATCTCATCAGCGGTCAAATCGGCAGGTTTTCGCCCATCTTCTGTTTGTTTAGGCAAAGCATCGCGAAACTTCTTAAGTAGGAAGCTCTTGATGGAATCCATATCCATGTCATCCATACTTGCATCAGGGGCTACCGCCTCATCGGCCTCGAAGGTTCCGCAATCATCCATCATGGCCTTGAGCTCCATGTTGTCGAAGATTTTTCGTTTATCAGCCCCCTGTTTGACCCAGATGATTCCCTTATTGTCATGGTATGGTTTATTTGTTCCTTCTTTGACGGTTGCGATTACAAGATTCCCGCCTTCCACCTTGGACGTGTCAGTTTCAATCAGAATAGATGGATTGAGCATGGTGCTGGCGATGTTCCCTAGCATTTGGGTGGTTTCCTGTGTTTCTTGGAAGGAAAGGGGATTGATGGATCCCGTTTTGTCGTTAATACCTATAACGATTCGGCCACCCCGGTAATTACTTAGGGCACACATCTCACAAGCGATATCGTAATTGTCAACAATCCGCTCCTTGAATTGAACTTTGCCTACTTCTGCCAAGTCCCTCAGTTCCAGTATCTCTTTTTCGGTCATAGCCATCGTATTTTTTACAAAAATAAGGAAAAATGCAAGTGCTTACAACAAATTGTTGAATTTGGTCATGGATTGGGCCTTGATGGAGTCCACAATGTCGATGTAAGGCTTCATGGCCTTGTAGTCTGAGTGACCGGTCCATTTCATGACAATGTTGGGAGAAATGCCCATGGAAAGCGCCTGGACTATGAAGGTGCGGCGGCCTGTGTGGGTGCCAACGAGTTCCCATTTTGGACACACATCATCATGGCGAACATTCCCTTTGTAAGTGGTTATGCGGATGGGGTCGTTGATTTCGGCAAGTTGGCAAAGTTCCTTAAGGCTGCGGTTCATGGCCTGGTTGGTGAAAGAAGGAAGGGCTTTGTTGTCCTTAAAGGGGACTTCCTTGTACTTTTCAAGGATGGCCTTTGTAATATCGTTCAGTTCGATGGACACACTGTCACCTGTCTTGATTGTGGTCACGTCCATATGGTTACCTTTGATGTCACTTCGGCGAAGGTTGTCGGCATCGGAATGCCGCAGGCTGGAAAAACAGCAGAAAAGGAAGATGTCCCGGACGGGCTCCAGCTTGGAACCAGCAAGGTCAAGGTCTCTGACTCTCTGCAACTCATCTTTGGTAAGGTATATAATAGGCTTTTGTGTCTGCTTTAGGGTGGGCTTAAAGGTTTTGAACGCCGGATTGACGGGATAGCCCACGTCCCGCGCCCATCGCAAGAACCAAGTGAGGTACTCAAGCTTCTTCCTTATAGTGGTGTTATTGAGGCCGATGCGGACTGGCTTCTTCTCTTTCTCGTCTTCTTCCTTATCCTTTTTATTGCGCGCGGGATAAATGACCTTTTCATCACGGAGATAGCCGACAAATCTTGTGAGGGTATCCTCGTTTAGCTCGGAGAGTTTGACTTTAGGACCGAAGTTCTGTAAATCGGCCCGAAGGGCAGACATTTTCTCGAAGGTGGCGATGGTCCAGGCGTTCTTTTCACCGCATTTGCGGGTGAATTCGTCAAAGACAAAGAACATATCCGGCCCCTTGGGCTTTTGGACTTTGGGCGTTTCTGGCTCCGGACGCCTTGGTGTAATTCCACTAAGTCTTTCTTCATACTTTTTTTGAAGCTGAGACGGCGTGGGAATTTTGTCCATCGCGTCAAAAAACCGAAAGGTTGTCTCCATCTGGTCCCGGTAATTCCTAAGTTCGTTGTTGATGGAAAGGGTGGTTTCGCCTCTTGGCCCCTTATACCCGTCTCTGGCGCGGCCTTCGAGATCATCCCAAAAACTTTTATCTACGAGAGAACACCCTGTCTTGAAATCTATCCTATGGGAGTTGTAGGATACCCTCATCCGGATTTGATAGATGTCCCTGTTTTTACCGATTGCACGAATCTTGAACGATATTTTCCGTTTGATCTCCATTGCTTCTGTTGTTAAATTAACAAAAAATGCCCCAAAAATGCCCCAAAAGTGCCCCAAAAATAAGCGGAGTCAAATAACTCCACCTGCAAAGATACGCAATAGAAACCATTATAACAAGGGTTTCTGGAGGGCCCTATTCTTTCAGTTCGAATCCGACTACCTCCACAGAAAACCGCTTCTGAATATGTTCAGGGGCGGTTTTCTTATTTTATATCCCAAATCGTATCCCAAAAATCGTTAACAAAACCCTGGGCTTTTCGATAGCCTCCTGAAGGAGTTCTATTTCTCTTTTCCGTCCGATCATACTTATCTTTATTTGGCCATAAGGGTATAAAAAAGATCTGATTTGGCCAAATAAAAGCATTATAACAAATCATTAAATTTAGTTTATTTGGTCATAAAACGCACTATTTTACCAAATTTCACGGGTTAAAACGCACTATCTCGCCTTAGTTCCAAAATGACCTGAACACCCCTTATTGTAAAAATACGGTTTTCAACCTCCCCTCCGCTTAACCTATCGCAATTTGCGAGAGGTTCCTGACTGCTTACAATTATTTCCTTCCGTGCCATAGCCTCAAATCATATTTTGCCAAAGATAATCAAAGGAATCCATTCCGCCTACACCTCATCAAACTTTTTCATGACATTCTTTTTCTCTTTGTCGGCGATGGCCATGTACGGCTTCATGGCGGCAAGGGAAGAGTGCCCGGTCCATTGGGTTATGGTGTAAGGGCTGATGTCGTTGGGAAGGCCGATAACCACGAATGTCTTTCTGCCGACGTGGGTTGTCGTCTGTCCGGCTTCCGGTGTAGCACCGGCCATTCTAGCGTTGAAATCTTCCCTGAGTCATCTGGTTTTTCCCGGCTAAAACGCGCTATTTTACAGATTTTTCCTTTCACTTATCGCTCTCGGGGAAGGGGCTGGCGGCAGAAGCCGCCTTAGTCGCTTTGCTCCGAAGCAAACTAACCTCCACCACGGGGTCCGGAAGGTTGAAACTTCCATAGGCCTGCTCTGAAGCGGCGCGGCAGCCACCGTTGCAGCGGGGGAATAGGGAACAGTCCCGGCAATGATCTGGGACAGTTGCATATCGGCCGATATTGACAGGGTCGGTAAGGATATCGCTGATGGAACGCTGATGGATATTGCCGATTATGTGCGGTGAATGGTTGCAGAAGCGGACGTCTCCTGTATAACTGACGGCGACAGGCCTGCGGGAGAAATCCGTTGAGCACCAGGTAAACCGGATGTGGGGGTATGGTGCAGGGTCCATAACGCAGATGGGCGTGCACACTCCGCTGACAAAGCGGATATCGGGGTTGGCTGCCGCGAAGGATTCGGTATCGGCAAAAGCTTTTTTCAGCGTATCCCGGTCCAAAGTCAGGAACGACTTGTTCTTCAGGCCCATCCCGCCAAGGTTGAAGCGGTTTACCATAACCTGGGAGATGCCGAGCTTCTTAATAAGTTCCAGTGTCTCCGTAATGCCGGGTGCGTTCTCACGAGTGATTACCAGCACGCTGCAGGCTTCCCGTGGCATGACCCCAACTACCATTGACGCGGCTGCCGTGGCCTTCTTCCACGAGCCCGGAAGGTTTGTGAGGGCATCGTGAACGGCGGGATCGGCACTCAAGATGGGAATTTGGATGGCGCTGAGGCCGATATGTTTGAAATTATCCACCGCATCCTGCGTTAGCAGCGTGCCGTTAGTAAGCACGTTCACCCGACAGCCCTTGAAACGGGCATACAAGGCTAAGTCGTGGATGTTGGGAAGAAGGAGCGGCTCCCCGCCGGAAAAGGCCAGGGTGCCCACAGAAGTCTGTGAGAGCAGTTTTTTAAGCGTTTTCCTGGCAAGAACAGGGTCCGGCCCGGGAAGAGGTGTACTCCCGTCCCTCCAATAATTGTAACAGAACCTGCAACTCTGGTTACAGGCCTGCGTCAGTTCAAATACAAGATTGTCAATCTTCATCACCGTTTGTGATGAATAAGTTCCATTGACTGAAGAGAAGAAGTCCGTCCGGGTTCTCTTTTGCAGAGCCCCACACCCTCAACATGACTTGACCGGTATACTCATTGTCTGTTGGCGAATACTCAATTTTATGCTCATAGGAATAAGAATTCCCTTCTATTGCAAAGGAATCGGCCTGGAGGAGTTCTCCAATGGCCTCGTCGCCGTTTTTATCGGCATTCCTTTTATTTATGGCGAAACTGTATTCCTTGAAGGTGGGGCCCTCGATTGTGATAGTCAAGTTTCCTCCGGGAGCCAGATAAAACTTTCCTTCTTTGTTGTCGTATTTGTCAGTGGAGAAATACACGTTGTTGGATGGAGCAGGATCATAACACATAACTTCTCCGCCTTCTATAGCCTCCTCAACATTAGGCAAAGGCCCCTTCTCGCAAGAAGCCGTAGCAATAACAGACCAGGCAATGAGCATAATCCCGCCAAGTTTATATTTGGCATTGATTGCTTTGGGATTGTTGCCCCTTGAAAGCAGTACCCAAAGGGATACGGCAAGAAACGCTGCGCCTACAACCGCATAAATCAGAAAATATTTGGCTCTCATAACTGTTTCTCCTTGTTATTTGCCTGAATATACACCTTCAAAAAGTATTGCACCGGAAGTGGCTTCACCAATCACGTACACAAAGGGATGGTCCGCAAAGAAATTGATGCGCTTGGGCTCCTGTCCAGGACCGGCTGCGGTAGCGCCATCCATTTCAACCACAGTTACCGCTGCGGCTTCTGTACCCCATTCCGTAACGTCTATCCTGGCTTTCTGGATTACCTTTTCTATCCAGTAATACCAGCCGGGCTTTGGTTCAAACATACGGTCAAAACTGGCCCCTCCGCCAAAAGCCTTCTTTACCCCCATGGCCTCCAGGGCTTCCTTGAGATAGAGTTTGTTCTCAATGCTGAACTTGGGGAATCTCAGATGGACCTCGGCGTCATTGAGGAGGCCTCCTGTAATTTCACCCCATGGGGTAGCCCTGAGCTTTTCAAGAAGAGGCTTCACGTCATTGCCGTCCGGAAGGAGGATATACATGAAGTACTTGTAATTGGCATAAGGGATGGCAACAAGCTTGTATCCGTCCCTGACTGCATATCTGAAATACTCCACGGTGTGAAGCATATCCACATTTTTCTTTGTGCCATCCGAAAGGGTGAATTCCTCCTCCCAGGCCGAGTGCTCGCTGAACATGGGATCGTAGTCCGAGCCCGCCCATTTTGCCTTGAAATACAGAGCGTTCATTATGTAGGCAACGGCATCCGGGGACAACTCTGAGGGTTCCAGGACCTTGTCTATGAATCCGTTGGTGGAGCGGCTTGCCCATTCATTAATCCTGGCTGCAGTGTAATCCGGATTTGTGAACGGCATACTCTCCACAGCGGCGTAGTAGTTGGACTCCACGGTCTGTTTGAAAGCCGGCAGCAGGGGGAATTGGTCGTTTGCAAGAATTGCGTCCGTAAGTTTGAGACTTACGTTCAGATCCACAGCAGGGAGTTCCTCTATGAGCTTTTTACTGTATGCGTTAAGGGCTTCAATGCCGTCTTCGCCATAGCCAAGGAAGTCCACAATTTCCTGCAGGGTTTCTCCGCTGGCGCCATTGGCCGTCATTGCCAGGGCATATTGAAGGCTGAGTGGAGACACGATGAGGTTAGTTCCCTCATACATCTTATCAAGGAAGCGGAATGCCATGGCGTTGCCGGCCTTCATATAGCCCTTCTCCGTTTCTGTGAGCGATACCTTTGTAATCTGCTCCGTAGGAGTTGGGGACTGGAGGGTTATTGGGTCCGTGACCTTTATCTGCTTCTGGCAGGAAACGAGTGCCAGAAGGCAGGCGGCTATACTACAAATAATGGTCTTTTTCATTTTTCGGTACGAATAAGTGTTCATCTTTATAACGCAGGAAAATGGCAATCCTTGCCTACGAAGTTAGCAAAAACTGTTAAAAATGTAAACGAAATCCCAGAGAAAGCGAGAATGCAAACGGATTGTCGGTATAATAATGGCGGCTTTCTCCCGTGTGGAAATACCAGTCGGCTCCGGGTTCGGCATATATGCTGATAAGTGGAGAGAATGTGTATTCCGCACCTACCCCCAGCCCGCAGGAAAACAGCCAGGGTTTATCAGGGGCATTGCCTGTGAAGCATTTGAGCGCTTGACCGCCGGCAGACGCATAGAAGGAAAAATTCCTGGCGCTTCCTATCTTGTAATTCACATAAAGAGGAATACCTAAGAACTCCATCCTCTGCTGCTTACTGGCATTCCAGGAATTGAAATGAATAAATGTCAGTCCCGTATCCATACTCCAACGTTCACTCCAGGAAAAAGCCACTCTGGCTCCGATTTGCAGGGGGAAACTATGAGTCCATCCGGGAAATGCCGTTGCCGTCTGTGTTTGCGCTGCTTTCGTAGGTGGCCCCGAGACCTTTGTTTCACCATTGTCATCATCCGGCTCTCCGTGGGCCGAATCTGCTCCTTCTTCCGGAGGATAATCTGGATTTGGATTATCTGATGGCAGTTCCGCTTGATAAACTGGTCGTTGAGCGGAACCTGCATAACGATTCCCCAAGGGGGAAGTTTGTGCGTAAAACGATGTGGTAATCTTCACTCTGTTCCGCTGTGGAACAGATTCTTCATCTATAATCTTTGCCCACTCGTCTTCTACCGGATCGTCCACATTTGTAGACTCGTCAATAAAGACTGTCTCAGATTGGACAGCAGAATCTGGTATTGTGAGCCCGTCACCATCTGTCTCTTCGTTTTCATCTCCCTTCTTTGGAGGTAAAGACTCCTCAGTTTCAATACGGGGAAGGACTGAAATGTTCTGCGCCAGGCGGACAGGCCGATTATTATATGAAGTGGGCGTATTATCTTTGACCGGGGGCTTAGTTATGGGCTCTTCTTCCACTATGGGCTGTTCTTTCACGGCAGCAACCATTTCCCCCGGACTGACGATGATGGGCTCAATGGCGGGTTCCGGCTGCAAAAGAAGCACAATTGTGATAACGGCTGCAGAAGCAAGTGCTGTAAGTACCCACGGCCACCAGTGAATGCCCGTTTTTACAGAAACTCCCGCAATGCCCGCCCAAAGCGAATCGTCCACCGGCTGCTGAAAACCGGCCATCTTCTGCTTCAAGTTTTTTGCCCAATTCTCTTTCATTGTGCGTTCATTTTAAGTTTCTTACTCAACATTGCCTTGGCTCGATGCAGTTGAGAGGCGGAAGTTCCCTCTGTTATGCCCAATAATGCTGCTATTTCTTTATGGCTGAGATCTTCAAAGACATAGAGGTTCAATACCGTTCTATAACCATCTGGCAGAGAGCGAATGGCCTCAAATATTACATCCTGAGATAAAGCATCATACTCTGGCTCCTCCAAAGATGATTCGTCAATCAGGTCATCCGACAGAGGCGCAAACTTCAACCGTTTCCTTTTACGAAGCCACGATATGCAGGCGTTTGTGGTAATTCTGCTCATCCAGGCCTGGAGACTTCCCGGACCTTGATACACGAAGCGGTCAATATTGTCAAATATCGATATGAAACTGGTTTGCAGGACATCTTGAGCGTCGTCTTTATCGGGGATATACCGACTGACCAGGCCCATTAGAAGAGGTGCGCAACCGTCAAAGAGCCGTCTCATGGCGGCGCCGTCTTTTTTGCGTATTTTCTCCAAAAGCAGTTGTTCCTCTGCAGTTTCCATCTTTCACCCTATTAACGCACACATATTGGAATCCTTGCACGAAAATACAAAAATGTATTAAATTTGTGTCTATGAACCTATTGCAACTTTTCCGGAACATAGGGCCCTTTGTGAGGCCTTACCGCCTGCTGGTGCTCATCACCCTCATCCTTACCCTGGTGGGGTCAATGATGCAGCAGGTGAATGCCATAGTGCTGGACCGCACCGTGGATGCAATCAACGCCCTTATCGGCACGGATTTCTCCTGGGCGCAGGCGGCGAGGATCCTTACAATTATATCGGCCGTGCTGCTGGTAAAGGAGGTTTTATCGGCCCTTATAACCTTTGCGCAGAACTACTACGGTGAGCGTATGCGCATCTTCGTGTCCAGGGACCTCTCGCAGGCGGTAATTGAGAAGGTCCTCACCTTCAGGATGGCTTTTTTCAGTGCCGATGAAAACGCCACCGGCAAGATCCAGGCCCGTATAGACCAGGGCGTGAGCAGCCTCTCCCGAACGGTCCAGAACTTCTTCATAGACCTTCTGCCCCTGTTCACCAGCGCCGCCCTCGCGCTTATCCTTATGTTTGCGGCAAACGTGTACGTGGGCCTTGTGGCCCTTGGCATTGTCCCGGTGTATTTCTGGATAACGGTGCGGCAGGCAAAGAGGCTCAAGGGATGGCGCCGGGAGATGCGCTCCCACCTTGAAACCAAGAGCCAGGGCATAAAGAACATCATTGATTCCATCAACGTCATAAAGTCCTTCAACCGGGAAAAGATTGAGGGCCAGAAGCAGTTGGATATCCAGAACCAGGTCACGGCCAACCAGATGAAAACCCGCCGCGTGGCGTTCTATTTCAATGGCCTCAAGAGTTTTGTGAGGCAGGTGGGGACCGTCCTTGTAATCATCCTCACGGCATATCTGGTGCTCATAGATTACCCCGGGATGACAATTGGTAAGATAATGTACCACGTGATGCTCTTTTCCAACGTGGTGGCGCCAATCACCCAGCTCCAGAGGATCTTTGACGACGTAAACGACGCCCTCATCTACGCGGAAGGCTTCTTTGACATCCTCAACTCAGAGAAAGAGGTTGAGCCCAGCGGAAAATACTGCCCTGACGTTGTTAAAGGCCGATTCGAACTCAAGGGCGTGGATTTCACATACCCCAACGGAACGCAGGCGCTCTTCGGGGTGGATATGGTGATTGAGCCCGGAAAGATAACCGCCCTTGTGGGCCTTTCCGGTGCCGGAAAGAGCACCATCGTGAACCTTCTGGACAAGTTCTTCGAGCCACAGGTGGGGACCATCACCCTTGACGGGGTGGACCTTCGGGAATGGGATACGCAGTACCTCAGGGATAATATCGGCCTTGTGCTCCAGAAGAACCACATCTTTGACGGCACCATTGAGGAGAACATCCGCTACGGTAAGCCTGACGCCACTTTCGAAGAGGTGGTGGAGGCCGCTAAGAAATCCTACATCTATGACCAGATCATGGCCCTTCCCAGGCAGTTCCAGGGAAAGGCGTCGGATCTTTCCGGAGGTCAGCAGCAAAGGATAGCCATAGCCCGTATGATCCTGAAGAACCCTCCCATAATCTTCCTGGACGAGCCCACGGCATCCCTCGACGCCATTGCCACGGAGCAGATTAAAAACAGCATAGAGGCCATCAAGAAGGACCGCACCGTGATAATCATCTCACACAGCATCTCCCAGATCATAGACAGCGAGATGGTCTACGCCCTGCAGAAAGGCCGCGTGGAGCAGTCCGGGCACCCCGATGAAGTCTACAAGAAGGGCGGCATCTACAAGGACATCATAGATGCATCGGCCCGAAGCCTTAACATAGAAAAGATAGCCAAGACCCTGGAGGGCTAGTCGCTGAAGAAAAAGTACAGCGCCGTCCAGTAGAGCGGGATGCCTTTGGCGTGGCCGATAGTCCGGTAGGAGGCGTCCATCACCGTGCCGTCGTCACGGATGTGGCCAATGGTCCGGTATGAGGAATCCATCACAGTTCCGTCATCGCGGATGTGCCCTATGGTGCTGTAGGAGGCATTCTGGACCGTGCCATCGGAGCGAAGGTGCCCGATGGTCCGGTAGGAAGCGTCCTGGACTGTGCCGTCAGAACGGATATGGCCGATAGTCCTGTATGACGCATCCTGGATGGTGCCGTCCTTGCTTATGTGAGCCACCGTTTGGTAACTGGCGTTGGTTATCTGCTGGGCGTAGAGGCTTCCTCCAAGAAGGAGCGCAAGAAATATGAGAAGTAATCGTTTCATAGGTCATCGGCCGTTATTTCCGGAGTCGCAAAGAAGGTCGCAGATAAGGTTGATGCTGGATATGACGGGGTACATAGTGGTGTCCTTCACGCAGTCCTTCAGGGACACCCACGGGGCCGATGTATCGTCAATTGAGTCGTAGAAGACAACCCCGGGAACATACTCTGAAAGTAGGTTCCGGAGGGCTTCAGTCTTATTCTGGCACAGCAGTTCAAACTGCTTGTCAAAGCCGGCCTGGGCCTCTTCCTGGCACCTCTGGGCAAAGAGGGTGGGGATGGCGCTGTACATATCGGCCGTATTTATGGAGACAACGGGCGTTTTGCCTTTGTCGTTATTCAGCACCCAGCAGTGGGACACCGAATCCGTTTCTGGCTCCAGTTTGATGGGGTCAAGCACGGTGATATTGGCTCCGTAGAGCGCAATCTTGTCACCGTCACGCGCAATTCGTATGCTGTCCAGTTTTATGCCGATACTCCTCTTGTCCCTGTGCCGGCCTATGTAAAGGACGGTCTTGTCCTTGGAGTGGAACAGCCAGTCCTTCCACTTATCCAGGGTGACGCCCAATTTCTCCACAAACCCGTCCGGATCCTTTGGCTTGAAGCGGGGATCCTCAAGGAGATCTGAGAGAGGCGTCTCCTTTACAATATAGTTGTCAAACGAAGGCCGGCCGATGATATACTCGCTTACCCGCTCCATCTCCATGGGGGCGCTGGCAATCTGGCCCCAGGTGCTGAGGCAACTGGACAGCTCCCGGGTCTTGTTCTCCAGGGCCGATACCTTCTCCCGCAGTTCCTCCTCTTCTTTCTTCCTCTGATAGATCTCGTCCTCCTTCTTCTTCAGGGCGGCCTGCATGATGTGGTTCATAGGCTGGAACGCTAAGAACATCAGGATCACCGTGATGATGTTGGAGAGTATGAGGGCCAGCGGCGCGAGAATCTTTGGGACAAAGATAAACACGCCGATATTAACTGCGATAAGGATGGCGCAGGCAGCAACTATGAGGTTGCTCTTCATTCGGATTCCTTCTTGCCGAAGACCTTCTCCTTTATCTCTTCAAACCCTTCCTTGAGGGCATCGGAGGCTTTTTCGGCCGCCTTGGTGACTCTTTGGTTCCACTCCTCCTGCTTCGCTTTCTTTTCCTCGGGGGAAAGTTCCTTGTACTCACGCAGTTTGTCGGTCACCTTTCCGGCGCCCTCGATGATGGCATCGGCAGCAGCGTTCACGGCCTTACCCGCTTTGTCGGCGGCGTCCTTTACCTGATCCTGGAAGGATGCGTTCTGGTTTTCTTCACTCATAGTTTCAGTCATTGTGATTTGCAAAAGCAAATATACCTAAATCTTGCAATATCTCCAATTGCCTGGCCGATAGTGTTTTGGCCCGAAACTTGTTTTTCCAAGGTCCGGAACATAAAAAAAGTAGTGTATCATGAAAAGAATCTTACTCATTGCAGCGGCCCTTGGAATAGTCATCGGCGCAGCAGCCCAACCGGGTAACAAGAAGTGCAAATGTGAAAAGCCTGAGAAACTTTCCCCTGAACAGATGGTCCAGAAAAGAGTGCACAGGATGGCTTCCGAACTGCAGTTATCCGACGCTCAAGTTGAGCAGTTGAATAAACTCTTCCTTGATGATATGGCATATCGCCGTGAAAACTTCAAACGCCCAGATGGCCCCAAACCTGAATTCAAAGGCGGTGAACACAAGAAAAGGGAGTTCACTGAAGAGGACAAGGCAAGGTTTGAGAAGATGAAGGAGTACTCCCTCCAGCAGGAAGAAAAACTCAAGGAAATCCTTGGCGAAGACCTCTACGCCAAGTGGCGCGAAACCCATCCCAAGGGCCATGGGCACCACCATCACGGTCACCGGGGTTAAAACAAACTGCGGGGGCTTGACACCCTAATAAAACGGAGCCGTATCGTCTTGGATACGGCTCCGTTTTATTATCACTGCCTAAAGCGGGCGAGGTTGGATTTATGGCTTGGGCTTCCTGACCCTGTTAGGAATCACTTCGGGAAGGACCATAGAGAGTTCCATGAAACCGGCATATTCGCCTTCGTCATACCAGGGAGTCTGGAAGATGAGTTTCTTCACGCCTTCCTTCTCAACGGTGTAGACATTAGTCCTGGGGTTCTCCAGCATATCGGCAAGGAGGCTCCTGGCAGGTTCCGGGTGGCAGTCCAGGACGTTGTTCCCGATGATCTCCGGCATCCCGGGCTTGAGGAAGGTCTTCTTTGACTTGGCGTTCATATCCAGGATGGTGCCATCCTTTGCGCAGACGGTTACTCCACGCGTCGTCCCTGGTGGGTCTGTTCCCTGAAAAGGTAAAGCATCAGCGCATCCAGCGCGGACTTGTTCTGGCAATAGAGGCAATTCTGTGGCATAGTTATGTGGTTTATGAGTCATTACATCTTTATGTGGTCGCCGATGAAAAGGTTGAGGGCCGTCTTAAGTTTCTTTCCCTGCAGGTAGGGAAGATTGACGTGATAGGCCGATGGCCAGATGCAGATAGCCTTCCCGGCCATAATCTGTGCGATGCGTTCCATCTTCTCCTGGTGCTCTGGGGTGTCCCACACGTGGCCGAAGTACTGTTTCCCCATAGTATGATAGAACTGGATCATCTTCTTTCTGTCCATATGGAACAGTTTCAGAAGAAGGGGGTTGGGGCCATAGTAACTCATATGGGCCATAATGCTGAAATCAAGCAGCGGGTCTCCGTAACTGAAATCCCCAAGGTCAATCCAGTACACTTTACCATCCGCCGTAATAATGTTGCAGGGGTTGAGGTCTCCGTGAAGGCAGGTGGTGGCGGGTTCAAGTTCATCAATATAGCCAATGAGCCTTTCCTTGATAGGCTCCGGAATGGTTTTATTGGCCGATATCATCTCCCTGGTCCTGAGGTTCATATTGCCAAAAACCTCCGTATTGCAGGGAATGGCATGAAGGGCCTTGGCGTAATCTGCGGTGATCCCGGCAAGTTCACTGATGCGCTCGGGGTGATCGGCAATAATCTTTCCAAAAGACTCCTTGCCCTGGATCCTCTGTACCGTCATTCCATAGCGTTCCCCGTCCGTTACAAACTCATAGGGCTCCGCCGAAGGAATGCCCATATCGTACACCGCCTTGGACCGCAGGAATTCTTCCCTGGCCTTGTCTTCCGTTACGCTGGTCTTGTTGAGTTTCAGGATTACGGAATTGTCCGTCTTGTTATAATATGACTCCCCGAAGCCTCCTCCCCCGAAGGAGACCCATTCCTGAAGGTTGACAGTTTTTGCTTTCATAGTTACTCAATGAGGTTAAAAGTCTAAGCAAAGTTAATAAAAAGATAATTCATCCCAATTTTTTGTATCTTTGTCAGCCGCCAAAAAGCGGCGGAACACTTCTTATGCGAATCTGTGTTATCGGCGGCGCCAATGTGGACATCACCGCTACATCGGCCCAGGCATTCCGTTTTGCCGATTCCAATCCCGGAAGCGTGCACGTCTCCTGGGGCGGTGTTGGGCGCAATATCGCGCACAACCTGGTCCTGCTGGGGGATGACGTTGAACTCCTCACCATCTTTGGCGGCGGTCTCTTCGGGCCCGTCATAGAGGCGTCCTGCCGGGACCTTGGAATGCACACGGACCACTGCAGCACGGCCAGGGAAGGCACCAACTCCTTTTTCGTCTCCATCAATAACGCCAACGGAGAACTTGTTGGCGGCGTGGCCGATATGAACGCCACGGAAGGGATGACCCGCGAATGGCTTCGGGAGCGCCTGGAGGTAATTAATAAGGCCGATGCCGTGGTGGCCGATGCAAACCTGTCGCCATCGGTCCTTGGCTGGCTAATCGACAACTGCAACGGGCCCCTTTTCATTGATGCGGTGTCTGTTGCCAAGGCTCCACGCATAGCCGATGCCGTGGAACTCTCACGGAAGAAATCCTTCTTCGCCCTCAAGAGTAACGCCCTTGAAAGTCAGGTGCTTGGCTCCCTTCCCGGGGCCTCCATTCAGCGCCGATATGTGAGCGCCGGCGCAGAAGGCCTGAGGGTTGAGGAGAACGGACGGCAGTATGAATTCCCGGCCCTTCCCTGCATAGTGAGGAACGTCACCGGAGGCGGGGACGCCCTCCTTGCCGGAATTGTGCACGCCGGGCCCGTGGCGTCCGTGGAGGAATCGGCCCGATGGGGCCTTGAATGCGCCCGCTGCGCGGTTGAGAGCCCGGATGCAGTTAGTAATGAAATAAAGAACATAATCATATGAACAAGTACCTGGATCTGTCTCCGGAAGTAGCCGAGGCCCTTGCTGCGGGAAAACCCGTAGTGGCGCTGGAATCAACCATCATATCCCACGGAATGCCCTATCCCCAGAATGTTGAGACTGCCCTGATGGTGGAGAAGACAATTCGTGAAAACGGGGCCGTCCCTGCCACAATCGCGGTCATCGGCGGCCGCCTCAAGGCAGGGCTCACTCCCGCTGAAATAGAGTACCTTGGGAAGAAGGGCCGAGCCGTCACCAAAGCCTCCCGCAGGGACCTCCCCGTCCTTGTGGCAAGGGGAGAGGACGGCGCCACCACCGTCACCACCACTATGATAATCGCTCATCTTGCCGGGATCAAGGTCTTCGCCACCGGCGGAATCGGCGGCGTGCACCGCGGCGCAGAGACCACTATGGATATATCGGCCGATCTTGAAGAACTGGCCATGACCCCCGTGATGGTGATTTGCGCCGGGGCCAAGAGTATCCTTGACCTTGGCCTCACCCTGGAGTATCTGGAAACGAAGGGCGTCCCCGTAATTGGCTACGGAACGGAAGAACTCCCCGCGTTCTACACCCGCAAAAGCGGCTTCAAGGTGGATTACAGGATAGATACGCCGGAGGAACTGGCCGCGGCCTTCCGCGCTAAACTGGAAATGGGACTCCGCGGCGGAATGCTGGTCACAAACCCCATCCCGGAAGAGTACTCGATGGATCCGGACCGCATCAATGCCGCCATAGACCAGGCCATTGCGGAGTGCAATGAGAAGGGAATAAAAGGTAAAGACACCACCCCGTTCCTTCTTGCCCGCATCAAGGACATCACCGGCGGAGACTCCCTGGATTCCAACATCCAGCTGGTCCTTAACAACGCCCGCCTTGCCGCCCGCACCGCCGCTTTGCTGTAAGGGCTATTCTGATTCGCTTTGTCTTCTGAGGGCCTCGATCTGGACCTGGGTTAAGGATCCTAGAACCCCATCCCGAACTTCAGCCAGTACTTTTCCTCAAGCGCGTTCCAGCTCCGGACGGCTTCCTGGTAGATGCCTTCCGTGTAAGCATTGAGAAGGGCGGGGGAACTGTCGGTCACAGGGAGTCCCTCGATGGCCATAGTCTCCAGGCGGAGGACCTCCTCCAGGAAGCCTTTCTTAGTGCTCTGCCAGGCTACCGTCGCAAGTTTGTTGGCCCTGCGGAACTGCCAGAGAGCGCAGTCCGGGACATACTGTTTCTGGCCGCAGGTCTCATAGGCCTTGGGAAGGGCGGTGGTTCCGCAGAAGACCGGAATCCTGGGGCTCTGGCCGGGGTTATCCAGGGAGAGCCAACAGATGCCCCCGATGCTGTCGGGGAGCCAGTTGCGGAGCTGCGTGATATGGGAGTAGGCACACCAGGCCACGGCTACCGTCCGGCGGAACTCCACCGTCCCGGGGGCAATGGTGTTGAGGGTGTTCCTCATCGTCGTGGTGAGCCATGGATTGGCGACGGGGGAGACCACGGTATCGGCCGGATGCTCCTTGTTGGCAGGCCTTGCCATCCTGACGTTCCTAGTCATATCGAAGTCCGTTCCCTCGTAGGTCTCCCTGTAAAGGGCCATCACCTCGCGGATATCCACGGGCTTCTCCGGCTTCACGGAGAAGGGGAGTTCGGGCATATCATAGGTGAGTCCAAGTGAAGGAGCGAAGTGGTTGAGGATGAAGTAGTCCCTGTCGGAGAAGTTCCTTCCCTTGGAGTAGTCGCAGTTGAACGCCTTCCAGAAGACGAACTCGCCCTTACCGTCCCAGAGGCCGTTCTCGATGGCCACCTTCTCCACGTTGGAGGAGGCCATCATATCCTTGCTCTTGCGGTCTATCTTCCCTATGCGGGGGATATTGGCCGATACCGCCACGTGGTCGTCCGGCACCCTTTTGGCTACCCAGGCGGCGCCGATTCTGTCCTTGCCGATTCCCACTATCTCGAACTGCCATACCTCGTTCTTATCGGCCACGGTGAGGCACTCGCCGCTGTCCCCGTAGCCGTATTTCTCGGCAAGTGAACCCATAAGCCTTATGGCCTCCCTGGCGCCGGTACACCTCTGTAGGGCCACCCTCTCGAGTTCCTCGATGGTGAACCAGCCCGCCTTGTTGACGAGTGTGTCGGGCCCCACGAAGGTGGTCTCACCGATAGCAAGTTGCTTCTCGTTGAGGCAGGGATAGGCCGTATTGAGGTAGGCGTAGGTGTGAGCCGCCTCGGGGATCTCTCCCATCAACTTTACTCCTGTGGTGTCACCGCGGAACTTCGTGTGCATGGTGCCCCTCAGGACCTGGTGCATAGTCCCCGGGGCGTAGTCCGCGGCCGGTTCCCACTGGGCCCACGTGCGGTAGCGTCCGTCGCAGGTGTGGGACGTTATTACGGACCCGTCGGCCGATGCCAGGCGGCCCACCATAATTGATGTGCAGCAGTCCCCGTCGAACTCCTGCGCGGAGAGGGGAACGCTGATTAAAAGTATGGCAATTAGGGATAAGAACTTTTTCATATCGCTAAGTTAGTCATTTTCATTCATTATCGCCATAACCCGTGGAAATCTATTAAAAAACGACACATTTCCACGGGTTATAGGCACTTTTGGGTCAAAGTAATCGTATTTATCGGGGAAGCCGTGACGGGGATTTTTTGTATCTTTGCATCCTATGGCAGACAATTATTTAGAGAAAAGGGAACAGGAGATACGGGAGGGGAGGCCCAAGGCAGTGAGGCCGCACCCATCGCTGGAGTCTCTCCTCAAGAAGAACCGCAGTTACCGGGGATATGACGCATCAAGGCCCGTAACCCGTGAGGACCTTGTGAAACTCCTGGAGGTTACCCGCTGGGTGGGCTCAGGGATGAACGCCCAGCCGCTCCGCTACCGCCTTGTGTGCGGTCCTGAGGCCGAAAAAGTCCACCCCCTGGTGAAACTTGGCGCGGCTCTGCCGGAGGAGCATCTGCCGCATCCGGGGGAGGAGCCGTCGGCCTATATTGTGGTGTGCTCGGCGGTGCCGGAAAGTAAGGTTGTGGACATAGACCTTGGCATTGCCGCCCAGAGCATACTTCTGAAGGCGATTGAATCCGGCTTCGGGGGTATCTTCATCCTGAATTTCAGGGCCGATGACCTCCTGGAGGCGCTGGATCTTCCGCTCCGGCCAATTGCTGTTATCGGCCTTGGAAAGCCCTCGGAGAGCATTTTTATCACGGATGCCAAGCCCGGCGGCTCCCTGGACTATTACCGCAAGGGCGGCGCGCATTTCGTTCCCAAACTGAAGGTGGAGGACATATTGATATAATCACTATCTTTGTGCCGTGAAAAAACTGTGTCTCATACTTTCCGCCGTCCTTCTCCTGTGGTGCTGCCAGCCGGAGAGCATCATTCCGCCAAAGCCTGATGAACCCGCGAAGGAGGACACAAAGCCAGGCCAGCCGGATACCCCGGATACACCCGGCCAGCCGGACACCCCCGATCAGCCCGACCAGCCCGATGAACCGGAAGTCCCCGGAGAAGTGGTAAAACTCAGCGGCACGGTTATCGGCACATCAATAAGCGTAAACTATGACACCGGAGGTTCCAGTTCATCTGTCAACACCCGCGAATGCGTCTTTGACGGCAATTACGACACCTTCTTCGCCTCCTATGACCGAAGCCGCACCTGGGTGGGCCTTGACCTTGGCACCACGCACGTCATCACAAAGGTGGGCTACTCTCCCCGCATCTCCCAGGAGGGCCGCGTGGAACTTGCCCTCATAGAAGGAGCCAACCAGCCGGATTTCTCCGACGCCCTTCCGCTTGCAATCATCAAGCAGAAAGGAACAGCCCGCCAGATGTCCTATATCGACATAAACTTCTCCCGCGGCGTAAGGTACGTGCGGTATGTGGGCCCCAACAACGCTCGCTGCAACCTTGCGGAACTTGAATTCTACGGCTGGGAGGGGCACGGAAACGACTCCCAGTTGTACCAGCTCACAAACCTTCCCACCATTGTGATCAACACCGCAGGAGCAAAGGACATCACCTCCAAGCAGGTGTATGTCAGTTCAAACCTCTATATAGTTTCCGATGGCGGAAAAACCCTCCTCTCCACCGCCGAAACCGGCGTCAGGGGCCGCGGAAACGCCAGTTGGAACTTCCCCAAGAAGCCGTACAAGATAAAGTTTGCCGATAAACAGAGCCCCCTCGGCGCCCCGGCCAAGGACCGGACGTGGACCCTCATCAACAACTACGGTGACAAAACCCTTATGCGGAACATCCTGGCCTTCGAGGTGAGCCGCCGCGTGGGGATGGCCTACACACCCTTCTGCACACCCGTGGACGTTATCCTTAACGGGGAATACGAAGGCTGCTACCAACTCTGCGACCAGGTTGAAGTGGACGGTCAGAGGGTTCCGGCAAAGGATGGCTACCTCATAGAGATCGACGCATATAACTATACGGAAGATGTGAACTTCAACTCTCCGAGGGGTATGCCCGTAACCGTCCATTATCCTGATGCCGATAAAATAACATCGGTCCAGAGGACCTACATCCAGAACTACTTCGGCCAGATGGAATCGGCCCTTTTCGGATCCAATTTCAAGGATGCCGTCAACGGCTACAGGAAGTACCTGGACGTGGATTCCTACCTTAAAAACTTCATAGTGGGAGAGTTCTGCGGCAACACTGACACCTACTGGAGCACGTATATGTACAAGGACTCCGGAAGCGGAGTGCTCTTCACCGGCCCCTGCTGGGACTATGACCTGGCGTTTGAGAACGACGGCCGCACCTATCCCATCAACAACATTAACGACTACATCTACTGCACCAAGGGTTCCGTTCCCTCGGATGCTGTAAGGAATATGGTAACCCGCATAGTGAAGGAAGACTCTGCCTCCCGCCAGCGCCTGAAGACCCTCTGGAGCCAGAGCAAGGGATCCCTCTCCAGCCTGAACGACTACGTAGACAAAACTGCTGCGCTCCTGGAGGAGTCACAGCAACTCAATTTCAAGCGCTGGCCCATAATGAACGAGTGGGTGCACCAGAATCCCCGTATTGAAGGGTCCTACTCCGGGGAAGTGAAGCGCGTCAAGGACTATATCACAAACCGTCTCACAAAGTTTGACCAACTGGTGAATAAATGAAAAAAGACCGACTGAATTCAGCCGGTCTTTTTCCGTGCGGATGATAAGAGTCGAACTTACACGGGCTAATGCCCACCACCCCCTCAAAGTGGCGTGTCTACCATTTCACCACATCCGCAAGTATTTGGGACTGCAAAGATAAGTTCTTTTTTTGAATTCCCAACAATTTTTTTGAAAAAATTATATTCCGCGGGTAAATTCTGTATCTGAAAGCTTTCCTTTGAACACCATTGCCCAAAGGTCAATGGGCTGCCCGTTCAGGATAACAGTCAGGGAATAAGAGCCTTCAAGGTGGTTCCAGCCCACGGTGTTGTCCTGAGTGCACATATACAGGACGGTGTTATTGGTGGCATAAGTGCAGGAATAGCCTTCCCTTTCCGTACGGTTGCCGCTAAGGGTCACCCCCCAGTTGTAGTGGTTTCCGGAAATGAGGGAGCCGCGCTTCGCCTTCATTATGAAGTTCACGGGGTAAATGTCCCCAAGAAGGGAATAGGGGCCGTCGTAGGCCATTTCCCAGGTGTCGGAGCCAATGTTTTTGATGGTCATTCCAAGAAGGGACCTTTCCTGGCCAGTGATCTTCCAGGTTACGCCCTGCTCCAGGATGGATCCGGCGCTTTTGTCAAAGCGGATGCTGGTGGCGTTTCCAAGCCCTTCCACCTTGAATGCGGTTTCAAGTTCTTCAAGGGCGTCCGTGACCATATTGTCCACGATGGCCATCATATATTCACTGGTGGGATTGTATGAATAATATTCGTTTCCCCCCACGATCTCATATCCGTTGGGACTGTAATGTTTTGTGCAGCCTGCAAGGCAAGCAAGGGCTGCAGCTATTATGACAATCTTTTTCATAAACTCCTAGAATCTGAATCCAACGCCTATCCTTACGCCGGTTATGACGTTACCAAGGCTTACCTCCGCTATTCCAAAGATAAACTGGCCGCCCCACTCAAAGCCGATGGGAACGATGTCCCAGGCAAAGGAGAGGGGTTCTCCCACTATTGTGTCCCCGATGTTGAGGTTTATGCCAGCCGCAGCCTTTGCATACAGGCGGAAATGCCTGGGGCTGGGGATGAAGAACTTCACCTGGGGGAGGAAAGCCAGCATGGTCTGGCTGAATTCCCTCTTGGGGGCATTGCCGATATTATATTTCTTGACACCGCTCATATATGAGTAGTTGCCCTGAATGCCAACTCCAAGCCAGGGGAGCAGGCGGCGGTTCACATCCAGCGTAAGCGATGGACCGGAATTAACGGTATAATACGGCTCATATATGGAATAGAGGTCCTTGTGGCTGGTTCCCCTTGTCTGGTCAAGGGATGTATAGGTGGCGTTCATAAAGCCCATATACAGGTTGATGTCCGTCCTTCCCTGGGCTCTTGCGCTGAAACTGCCGGCGGTGAGAATGGCGGCAGAGATAAATATCAAAAACTTTTTCATACACATTTAAGATGCAAAGTTAAGGGAAAACGTTTCATCGGCCCAAAAATATTTTTAAAGCCCAAAAATTATTCTTACCTTTGCGGTCCCTCACGAGTTGGGGGAATTACGCATTATTAATTATTAAACAACAGATTCACAATGGCTGTTAAGATCAGACTCCAGCGCCACGGTAAGAAGAATTTCGCATTCTTCCACATTGTTGTGGCCGATTCCCGCGCACCGCGCGACGGTAAGTTCATCGAACTCCTTGGTTCCTACAACCCCAACACCAACCCCGCCACCATCGTCCTTGACGGTGACAAGGCCCTTGCTTGGCTCAAGGTAGGTGCCCAGCCCACACTGGTTACCCGCCGCATCCTCTCCTATGAGGGTGTCCTCCTTCGCAAGCACCTTGCAGAGGGTGTAGCAAAGGGTGCTCTCACCCAGGCTCAGGCCGACGAAAAATTCGCCGCCTGGAAGGCCCAGAAGGATGAGAAGGTTGCCGCCAAGAAGACCGGTCTCAAGAATGAGGCAATTGCTGCCGCAAAGGCTGCAAAGGCCGCTGAGGCTCAGGTGAACGAGGCCCGTGCAAAGGCTATCGCCGAAAAGAAGGCCGCCGCTGAGGCCGCTGCCGCCCAGAAGGCTGCAGAGGACGCCGCAGAGGCCGCACCCGCAGAGGAACCCGCAGCAGAGGCTTAATGCTTAAAATTGCGCAGGTACTGAAATCCAACGGGACAGACGGAGGGCTGCTTCTCAGTTTCTTTGACGTCTCCCCGGAGGATATTGACCTTCAGGAACCGGTATTCATCGAATTCGATGGACTGCCGGTTCCCTTTTATTTTGAATCGTTTACGCGCCGCGGCAATAACCGCGCAGTTGTCCACGTCACGGGCGTCTACAATCTGAAGGACGCCGATGAACTTGCCGGCGCCTCCGTCTACGCAGATTATTTTGAGGAGGAAGGCGAGGAAGATCTTACCGGCTGGACAGTAAAAAAGGCCGATGGGAGCATTGTTGGCACCATTTCCGGCTACGAGGACATCCCCGGCAATCTCTGTATATACGTAGAAACTCCCCATGGCGAGGTATTGCTACCGCTGCATGAGGAACTTGTGGTTTCTATGGATCCGGAAGGGCGCTGTGTCACCCTCACAATTCCGGAAGGCCTCCTTTAGTTTTCTTCAGGTAAAGGGTCGTTGAAAGGCTCCAGGAAGGGATTGGTCATTCCTTCCCGGCCGATTGTTGTGGGCTGCCCGTGCCCCGGGATGGCGTCGGTTTCTCCGGGAAGGACCATCACCTTGTGAAGCAGGGAATCCATAAGGACGTCGTAATCCCCTCCGGCAAGATCAGTTCGGCCGATACTTCCCGCAAATAGGG
The DNA here is from genome assembly GCA_900319485.1 of uncultured Bacteroidales bacterium. Classification (GTDB taxonomy): domain Bacteria; phylum Bacteroidota; class Bacteroidia; order Bacteroidales; family UBA932; genus Cryptobacteroides. Next base: position 54,054 of record ONOQ01000011.1, read on the forward strand.
TATCTCCGCAAAGAAGAAGATTGTCCTCCTTTATGTAGTAGCAAACGCTTCCGGGGCTATGGCCGGGGGTATGGATAACGTTGAAGGTGATGCCGGCAATGGTGAGAATGTCTCCATCTGCCACATCAAGGGTGGGGAAGTCGTGGTGGAGGAAGTTGAAGCCCTCGGCGAACCTCCCCGATGTCATCCTTTCCATAATGTCCTTGTCTTCCGGATGCTCGTAGACTTTGAGCCCGGGGAAGGCTGCGCAAAGTTTCTCAACGCCCCACACGTGGTCAAAATGGCCGTGGGTGAGGAGGATGGCCTGAGGGGTAAGTCCGTTGGCCGATAAAAAATCCGTGAGTTCCCCGCAGCCCTCCGGGGAGGACATTCCGGGATCTACTATAATGCATCTCTTCTCCCCGTCCTGCCACAGTACAATGCAGTTTGTTTCAAGGGGATTGAAGGTAAATATTCTTGTGTGTAGCATCTGCCTCTGAAATTTTCAATTGCAAATTTAACAAAGATTTTGCATCTTTGTAATAATGTAATGACCGTCTTCCAATGCATATAGGTATAGCAGGAAACATAGGCGCAGGCAAAACCACGCTCACAACGCTTTTGGCCCACCATTATGGCTGGACGCCAAAATTCGAGTCAGTAACCTACAACCCCTATCTTGAAGACTATTACAAGGACATAAAACGCTGGTCCTTTGCCCTGGAAATGTACTTCCTCCAGCAGCGCCTGCACGACGTAATGGAAATCCGCAAGTCCAAGGACGTAATCATCCAGGACCGCACCCTCTTTGAGGGCGTCCATATATTCGTTGCCAACAATTACGCGCAGGGGAACCTTTCTGAGCGTGACTACAACACGTATATGGACACGTACAACGTGATGATGGAAGTGGTGCGGGAGCCGGACCTTATGATTTACCTTCGCTCCAGCATAGAGCACCTTGTCTCCCAGATCCAGAAAAGAGGCCGTGACTACGAGCAGTCCATTTCCATCGATTACCTCGCCGGCCTCAACCAGAGGTATGAGAAATGGATATCGGAGTACAAGGGCAAACTCATTATAATTGAGGCCGATAATATGGACTTCCTCAATCGGCCCGAAGATTTTGCCAAAATCACTGACCGCATAGATGCGGAACTTTACGGATTATTTTAAAAACGCACAATATGCATATCGCAATCGCCGGAAATATCGGCAGTGGTAAAACCACCCTTACAAAGATGCTGGCCGCGCATTACGGCTGGACGCCAAAGTTTGAATCGGTAGACTTCAACCCCTATCTGGCCGATTTCTACGAAGATATGGAGCGCTGGTCCTTCAACCTCCAGGTATACTTCCTGAACAAGCGTTTCCAGGACGTGGTGGAAATCTCCAAGCACAAGGAAGTCATCATCCAGGACCGCACCATTTATGAGGATGCCCGTATATTCGCTCCCAACCTCCACGCCATGGGCCTTATGAGCACGCGTGACTTTGAGAACTACAGTGACCTCTTCGACCTTATGATGTCCCTGGTGAACCCGCCGGACCTTATGATCTACCTCCGCTCCAGCATCCCCAACCTCATCGCCCAGATCCAGAAGAGGGGCCGTGAGTATGAACGCTCAATCCGTATAGACTACATAACGGGCCTTAACCAGCGCTATGAGGACTGGATCAAGGATTACAAGTCCCGCCTTCTCATAGTGGACGTTGACAATATCAAGTTCGAGAGCAATCCGGAGGACTTCCAGTACATTACAGACAAGATTGACGCGGAACTTTACGGCCTGTTCCCTTCAGAGAAATAATAACCTGAACTATGGCAGAAAGAATAACCATCATTGACTTTGTAGAGCACTACTCTCACAAATATCCCAATCATACCTATCTCCGTGAGAAGGTAGGCGGCGCCTGGAAGGAACTCACCCAGGAACAAACCCGTAATGAAGCATACCGCATAGGCGCGGGCCTTATGTCCCTTGGCCTCAAAAAGGGAGACCGCATAGCCCTTCTGTCGGAGAGCCGCGCAATGTGGATCCTTGCAGAACTTGGCGCAATGTACGCGGGCGCCACGGACGTTCCGCTTTCCGTAAACCTTGGAGAGGGCAAGGACCTTGTTTTCCGTATCAACCACTCCGAGTCCAAATGGATCCTGGTGTCCGGAAACCACCTTCCCCGCATCCGTGCGGTCCTCCCGGAGTGCCCCGGCGTTGAGAAAGTGATCGTGTTTGACGATACAGCATTTGACTATGACAAACTTGAGCCCAAGGAAATCCGCATCTCGGAGATTCAGAAGATGGGAGATGAGTTCCTGAAGGCCCACAGGGCGGAATTTGAGGCCAGGTACAAATCTATCGGCCCTGACGATTACGCCAATATCTCCTATACGTCAGGTACCACCGCAGACCCTAAAGGAATTCTCCTTACCCACCGCAACTACACCGCAAACGTGGAGCAGGGGCGTTCCGTCATCAGCATCCATGAAGGTGCCACAATGCTCATCATCCTGCCCCTTGACCACTGCTTTGCACACGTCGCGGGTATGTACACCATGATGTCATACGGCGGTTCCATCGGCTTTGTTCCTATCGGCAAAAATGCCCTTGCAACACTGCGTAATGTGCCTGTGGCCATATCGGAGGTCCGTCCTCACGTGATGCTTTCCGTGCCCGCCCTGGCCCGTAACTTCAAGAAAAACATTGAGGGCGGCATCAAGAAGAAAGGCCCGTTTGTGGAGAAACTCTTCAATTTTGCGGTACGCAATGCCATTGCATACAATAAGGAGTATTACAACCGCGGAACCGGCCTCAGCGTCCTCCGCTGGCCCCTTGTGAAACTCTTCGATAAGATCCTCTTCAAGCAGGTTCGTGAAAGTTTCGGCGGCCGTATGCTGTTCTTCGTTGGCGGCGGCGCGCTCCTTGACATTGAACTCCAGCGCTTCTTCTGTGCCGTGGGTATGCCTATGTTCCAGGGTTATGGCCTTACGGAAGCAACCCCCATCATCTGCGCAAACTCCGCCGGTCACGCACGCTTCGGCTCCTCCGGCCGCATTGTCCGTCCCATGGACTGCGTAATCCTGGATGCTGAGGGCAAGGAAGTCCCTCACGGCACCCGTGGAGAGATTGTCATCCGCGGTGAGAACGTGATGGCCGGTTATTGGAAGAATCCAAAGGCCACTGCCGATACAATCATTGACGGCTGGCTCCACACCGGAGATATGGGCTACATCTGCCCTGAAGACCCCGAGTTCCTGTATGTGGTTGGCCGCTTCAAGAGCCTCCTCATCTCCTCGGACGGTGAAAAGTATTCCCCTGAAGGCTTCGAGGACAACCTCACTGAAACCTCCAAATGGGTAAATGCGTGCGTGCTTCACAATGACCAGAAGCCCTTCTGCGTGGCCCTTGTGGTTCCGGACAAGACCGCACTCTCAGAGGCCGCCGCAAAGCACGGTCTGGACCCCGCCTCCGATGAAGGCAAGCGCTTCATGCTGGATCTCATCCAGGCCGATGTAGACTCCTACAAGAAGGGCGGCAAGCACGAGGGTATGTTCCCTGAGCGCTGGCTGCCGTCGGCAATCGGTGTCTGCGATGAAGAATTCACCATTGCCAACAAGATGATGAATTCCACAATGAAGATAGTCCGTGGCAAGGTTGAGGAGCATTACGCCGGCCTCCTGGATTACCTTTACACCGTGGAGGGCAAGGACATCCACAATCCCCGCAACATGGCCGCGCTGTAGTGCGCTTGCATCATAAATCAACAAAAAGGGCAGTTTGCAACCGCAAAGCTGCCCTTTTTCGGTAACCAGCTGCCCTTTGGGCCGCGCGTAACCTAAAATCGGCCCTTTTCCGGTAATCGGCTGCCCCTCCCATAATCCTTTGAACGTAAGAACTGATTGATAAGATGAATGGAAACGCCAAGACTCTCCGCTATGGATTGGGCTTTTATATTGAATTGCTTTGAAAGTTTCACGGCAAGGCGTGCCATCTCATCTTTATTCAATTTTGAAAGAGACTTTCCCTCAAAGTCCATCAGGAGTACTTGTGATACAATATCTGTCAGTTCACTGCTGCCGTATTCATTCTCTTCTCCGCATTTCCGCGCAATTGCTACAAAGGATTCGTAATCCTTGACAAGCTTGGTCATATAGTCCTTAGGCCCAGTAAACAACTGCCTCACCAGCCGGGTATTGACAAATGACTTTGGGAGTAAACCCAGTACGGGGTGAATTTCCCAATGTGCCGGCAGTTCAATCCTACAGCCGGTCAGTGCCTCCAATTCTTTAGATCCGAACTCGGAAACACGTTTTCCGTGAAGCAAATCGGCAAACAAGGAGTAATGCAGATAACCACTTCCCCAAGGATATCCGCCAGGGACTGCAAATTCTTTTTCATAATGGTTTCTGTCCAGGTAAATAATAAGTTCCTTCATCTGCGCTTTGTCTTCAATAGGGATAAGTTTGAAGCCGTAGTCTTCAGGCAAGGGCTTGTGATGATCGGAGACAAGCCTTAGATTCAGTTTACGCTTCAGATACAGGAATGCTTCAACGGCATCATTCCCGGTGCCGCTCAGTATAATATGAATGTGGTTTGGCATCAGAGTGAAATCATAGATAACTATTGAGTATCTCAAGGTTATCAGACCTATCAACATCATTCCGTAAGCAAACTGTGCAATATTATTGAAGATACAGCCATCCTTCCACCCGTCTGTAACTAGGTGGTAATATCCTTTTCCCATCTTGCGGTACTCCTCCCGCTGTTTCCTATAGTTTCTCATATCACAAAGTTGAGAAAAGTTATCGGTTTCAAACGTTGTGAAACGAATGAAACGTATAAAAGGCATTCCGGCAGTGTATGAGCGGCATTTTTTATATGGAAATTGCACACTTTTGCATGAAAATCCGCTTTTTTATGTATTTTTGCTTTATGCTTATTGCTCTAGAAGGCTTCATGGGAAGCGGAAAAACCACGGTGGGGCGCATTCTCTCGGGTGCGCTGGGTTGCCCGTTCATAGATCTGGATGACATTATTGTCCGAAAAGCCGGCCGCTCCATCCCGGCAATTTTTGATGCCGATGGTGAAGCCGGTTTCCGCCGCCTTGAAAAGAAGGCGCTGGAAGAAACCATATCAAAATACGGTGAATCAACAGCCGTATTGGCATTAGGCGGCGGCACGGTAACTGTCCCTGGTGCCGTGAATCTATTGCAGGAAAAGACGCTTTGCATATACCTTAAAGCATCTTTGGAAACTCTTCTGGCACGGCTTGAGGGTCAGAAGGCCGGCCGCCCGCTAGCGGGAGAAAGCCTTGAGGAACGCCTGGCCTCCCGCGAGCCGCTTTATGAGGCCGCCGCACACATAACGATTGAGACGGACGGTCTGTCCCCGGACCAGATTGCCGACGAAATAATCATTGACTGCCTATGAAACTGCTAAAAATCATCATAGCCACCGCTCTGCTGGCCATTCCGCTGAGCCTTGGCGCCCAGACAAAAGCGGAAACTTCGCTGTACGGAAAAACCATAAAGAAGTTCTCCATCAAGGCTGCCGATAAATTCCTTAAAAAGTACCCTAATTCCGTCTATGCCCCCAAGGTCCTGCATCTTAAGGACTCAGTAATGATGGCGGAGTACATGGCGGCCAACGTGAGCACCATCTCCCCTGATGCCGCAATGGCGGTTGCCGGCAACGCCGTGGATGCAATCGGCTGGAAAAAAGACGGCGTGGAGCACGTCCTGGCGCTTGATCCGGACCTTACCCTCCGGGTCCTCTCGCCGGACGGCACGCTTGAAGATACCCGCGTGATTCCGGTATATACCATGTCATCGGCCACACCGTCCCTTGTCACCCCCATGGAAATCATTTCCCCGTTTGGAGGCAAGCGGAAGTACATCCACTTTGCATACCGGGGCGGCACGGACGAATACGTTGAGGCGCTCTACCTCCCGGAAGAAGACCTTGTGCATCAGGCGCTCTTTTATGGGAAAGGGGACGGCACCCGCATCGAGGGCCAGAGCCCTGAGATGATAGAGGGGGTCAATATATCGGCAGAGGTAGCATGGCTTGTTGCACGCCTCCGTGAGAACCCAAATCTAATCCAAATCTCCAAGGCCGATATCCTCACCGACGATTCCATCCAGTGGTGGCTTCAAAAAAATCCCAACGCCAGGACATCGGCCGCAAAATTGGTGTTTGGAAAATTGGACCCGGAGTCATCCATTGTGGAAGCCTGCAAAAAGGCCCGCAAGGAAAATGGCTCAGGGCGGTCCGCTGCCATATTTGACATCCGAGGATACACCGTAATATGCTCTGTCTCCGGCGGGGAGTATACCCTGGTCTGGTGTGAGCCCGTGTGCCGCAATCGCAAAACGGACGCATATATCCGCTCCATCTATTTTGACAAAGACGGCACCACCCTCAACCTCTTCTATTATAAGGGAAAAACCACCTTCAAAAAGAAGATTTCACTCCCTTCACGGACTATCCGGCATCTGAAATAGACGGCACGGGCAGCTGGATACCGAAAAAGGGCCGATTTTAGGTTACGCGCGGCCCAAAGGGCAGCTGGTTACCGAAAAAGGGCGGCTTTGCGGTTGCAGGCGGCCCGGGGAGTCTGTAAGAGCGTATGATGGAATAGCATAAGTTATTTGCGGCCGGTCCCTTGCAATTATAAAGCGGAATCGCTATCTTTGTAAGACTATGGCCTTATCAGACAAACAGTGGACACTGAAACCGGCGGCCGATCCTGAAAAATCGGCCCGTCTGGCGGCGGAACTTGGCATTGACCGGGTTCTGGCGGAACTGCTTGTCCAAAGGGGCGTTGAAACCTTCGAACAAGCCCGCAGTTTCTTCCGCCCCAGCCTTGAAGAACTCCATAATCCCTTCCTCATGAAGGATATGGACAAGGCCGTGGAAAGGCTCCATCAGGCAATTGTGGGCCAGGAGCACATCCTTGTTTACGGAGACTATGACGTGGACGGCACCACCGCCGTGGCTCAGTTGTATTCATTTGTGAAGCAGTTCACCTCCAAGGTGGATTTCTATATCCCGGACCGCTATGATGAAGGCTACGGGCTTTCGTACAAGGCCCTTGACTGGGCCGGAGACAACGGCGTGGACCTTGTCATCACGCTTGACTGCGGCATCAAGGCCATTGAAAAGGTGGAATACGCAAGGGCCAAGGACATTGATGTAATAATCTGCGACCACCACCTTCCGGAAAACGAACTTCCGGGTGCCGTGGCCATCCTGGACCCCAAGCGTGAAGACTGCAACTATCCCTTCGACGACCTTTGCGGCTGCGGCGTAGGATTCAAACTGGCCCAGGGGTATGTAGAGAAGTACAATCTGGACCCCGCAATCCTGGAACCGCTTCTGGACCTCCAGGTGGTGTCCATCGCATCAGACCTTGTGTCAATGACAGGGGAAAACCGCATCCTGGCGCACTTCGGCCTCAAACGTCTCAATGAGAATCCCCGCAAGGGCCTTCTGGCAATGATAAACCTGGCCCAGTTGGAGCCCGGGCATATCTCTATTGATGATATAGTGTTCAAGATCGGCCCGCGTATCAATGCTGCAGGCCGAATGGAAAGCGGCCGCCTTGCCGTGGAACTTCTCACCGCCACGGATGACCGCACGGCCTTCCGCATCGGGGAACAGATCAACGACAACAACAACGAGCGCAAGTCCATAGACCGTGAAATCACCCAGGAAGCCCTCCTGATGGTGCAGAACGGAACGGCCCTGGAGACGGAGAACGTAACCATAGTCTACAACCCCACCTGGAACAAGGGCGTGGTTGGTATTGTGGCCTCACGCCTTGTGGAAGCCTATTACAAGCCCACGGTGGTACTCACCAAGAGCAACGGATTTGTAACCGGCAGCGCACGCAGCGTTCAGGGCTTTGACTTGTATTCCTCCATTGAAAGTTGCGCGGATTTACTTGAGAACTTCGGCGGCCACGTATATGCGGCGGGCCTTACAATGAAGGAAGAGAACCTGGAGGAATTCTGCCGCCGTATGAACAAGTTTGTGGCGGGGAACATCACCCGTGAGGAATTAACCCCTGTGGTGGAGATTGACACCAGCCTCAACTTCTCACAGATCACTCCCAAGTTCACCCGCATACTCAAGCAGTTCCAGCCCTTCGGCCCCGGCAACAGCAATCCCGTATTCCTTACTGAAGATGTATATGATGCAGGTAATGGCCGCAAGGTGGGCGCAGGTGGCGTGCACCTCAAACTGGACCTCATGCAGGAGAGCCAGCCATACAGGCAAATTGCGGCTATCGGCTTCAATATGGCCCAGTTCTATGACCATATCAAGGCCGGCAACCCCATTGATATCTGCTATTCAATTGTAGAGAATTTCTACCGCGGTTCTTCCACCGTGCAACTCCGGCTTAAGGACATCCGGGAGAGGGACGAACTCATATAATATATCCCACTTCCTTGAAGCGGTAGTACCTTACGGGTTTTCCCGGCGCTTCCAAATCCCAGATCATAAGGCGTCCGTCTTCCGAGACGCCTTTTATTTTGCCCGTATACTCCCGTTCCTCAATGTGGTCGTGGTAGCGGGCATTCACGTCCAGATTGAAAAGACGCCTGGAATAGTGTGAGAAGAGGATTTGACGTCTGTCCCGGTCCTGAAGATACGGAAGCCATCCCTCAATAAGGTCAAGCACTTTCTCAAGGCACTCTTCCAGCGGATGCTCCTCTCCGGTGAGGCTCCAGAGGGATGTGGCATTTGCCAGTTGTGGGAAATCCCGTTGATTGATGTTAAGGCCTACGCCGATGACAGATGCTGCAAGATTATTCCCGGAGAGCGCATTCTCAATGAGGATTCCGCATATCTTGTTCTTCCCCACATAAACGTCGTTGGGCCATTTCACCTTGCACCAGATGGCGTGGCTCTGGAGGAAATCCGCCACGGCAACGGAAATGACGTAATTGAGCCAGAATGCGTCTGTGGCAGGAAGTGGCGGAAGACCGCCATCTCCGTATTTGAGGACTATGCTGAACGTGAGGTTCTTGCCGGGCTCCGTGAACCAGGTGTTTCCACGCTGGCCCCGCCCGGCTGTTTGCTCACGCGCCGCCAGCACTGTGCCGCTATCAAGTTCCGGCAGACGCCTCAGCGCCTCCGTGTTTGTGGAATCTATTGTGTCCAGCCAGATGGTTTTCATGACACAAATGTCGGCAATAAGTTTATCATTTGCAATAAGGGCCGCTGATTACCGGGAAAGGGCCGATTTTAGGTTACGCGCGGTCCAAAGGGCAGCTGGTTACCGAAAAAGGGCGGCTTTGCGGTTGCAAGCTGCCCTTTTGATGGTAAAGTGGTGTCCTTGGCTAGAACAGTGTGGGCTCCCAGTCGTCAAAGTCAACGGTGCCGGAGTCTGAGGCGTCTTCCGGGGCTTCCGGAGCGTCATCGGAGGGCTCTGCGGACGGGACATCGGGCGCCTTGGGCTGGACCTGGTCCACGGCATCATCGGCCATATCATCATCCCCATCAAAGGGTTCTGCGATGGCTTCTCCGGGCGCTTCCGGCTCATCCTTTTCCAGCGGCTCCCCGAATTCCACGGCCTTGAGGTCATACGGTGAGCACTTCTTGCCCTTTGCCGTGATGCCCTTCTTGGCGATGAACTCAGCCACGTCAACGGTTTCCGGTTCACGGTGGGCAAACTTGCCGCCGAAGGTGAGGATAAGCTGAGGGTAGTCGTCGGAGGAGATGTCCACGAGTTTTGAACCGCGGGCGTCAGAGATGAACAGCACGGGGGAGTTGTTGCTTTCCGTAAAGCTGAAGCGCTTCACGTAAAATGCCTTGGCTGCATTGTCCCAATACACCACGGTGAATACCTTGGAGGTGTCCAGTTTTTCAATGCGGATCACATCTCCCTGGTACTTGTTCACCAGGTCATAGGTGGTGGTATAATATGATCCGTCGGCAAAGATAGCCAGCAGGCGGTCTTCGCCGGAGAACTTGCCAAGGTGGTCTCCGCGGCCGTCCTCGTTGAGGCGCTGGATATCGGGATCATACCATATATCCTTGCCCTCAAGGGTGGTGATGCCCTTTGACTTCAACTGGATGCGCGCAATGGCGTTCTTGGTAACAAGATTACCCCTGGAAGCGCGTCCCTTGATTGCAAGGGCGGAGAAATCCCACTCCAACTGAGTCTTCTTGAGACCCTTCTTGGGACGGAGATTGATCTTCACGGTCTCTGCCTCACCGTTATGGTTGACGGTGAACCAGAGGATCTTGGACTCAGGTTCGCCGGTAGTTATGTCGTAATCCTTGTCGCGGGTTACGGAGGTGATGGCAAAGCGCTTGGCGTAATGCGCAGGGCCCTTGCCGTCACGATAAATCACGTTGTAGATGGTGCGTTCATCTCCGCGGTTGAAAACACCGGCATAGAGGAGGTCCTTTCCAAAGAAAGCCTTGTCAGAGACCTTTGTGACGCGGAATTTACCATCCCGGCCGATAACAATTATCTCTGAAAGATCGGAGCATTCGCACACGTATTCGCCCTCGTCCCTCTTGAGGCCGATACCAACAAATCCCTCCTCCAGGTTTGCATAGAGTTTGGCATTGTTGGAGACAACCTTTGTGACGGTGATATTCTCAAGGGATGAAATCTCCGTAAGGCGGGGCCAGGCGGCACCGTACTTCTTCTTGAGGCTGCGGAACCAGTCTATTGTAAACTCAGTGATATGCTCAAGGTGGTCCTTGACTTCCCTCATCTGGTCCTCGATGGCGTAGATCTTTTCATCCAGGGCCTTGGTGTCAAACTTGGAAATCTTGCGCACGGGCTTTTCCACCAGTTTCAGGATGTCCTCCATCACTATGGGCCTGTGCAGGAGGTCCTGATACTGGAGCATCTGGGACAGGATGTCCTGCAGCTGCTCTTCCCAACTCATCTGGTTCTGCTCCAGAACCTTGTAGATGCGGTTTTCAAAGAAGATGCGCTCCAGGGAACTGTAGTGCCAGTCGTTCTCCAGTTCACCAAGTTTTACCTCAAGTTCCGCCTTCAGGATGTCCCTTGTATGATAGGTGTCATATTCAAGGATCTCATCCACGGTGAGGAACACGGGCTTGTTTTCACGGATGACGCAGGCGTTTGGAGAAATCTTGGTCTCGCATTCCGTGAAGGCATAGAGAGCGTCGATAGTCTTGTCAGGGGAGACATCGGCCGGAAGATGGATGATAATCTCCACTTTGTCCGTGGTCATATCGTCAATCTTCTTGATGTTGATCTTCTTCTTCTCCTTGGCCTTTATGATGCTGTCTATGATGCCCTGGGAGGTTTTTCCATAGGGGATTTCAGTTATGGTGATGGTGCTCTTGTCCACCTTGTTGATGCGGGCGCGTACCTTTACCATACCTCCGCGCTTGCCCTTGTTGTACTTGGAGCAGTCTGCGATGCCGCCGGTAGGGAAGTCCGGGAGAATCTCATAAGGCTCACCCTTCAGGATGGCTATGGAGGCGTCAATCAGTTCGTTGAAATTGTGGGGCAGGATCTTGGAACTGAGACCGGCAGCGATGCCTTCCGTGCCCTGGGCCAGCAGCAGCGGGAAGCGCACGGGAAGTTCCGTGGGCTCCTGGTTGCGGCCGTCATAGGAAGTCATCCAGGGGGTTACCTTGGGGTCGAATACAACTTCCTTCGCAAACTTTGAAAGGCGGGCCTCTATGTAACGGGGCGCTGCATTTGAGTCTCCGGTAAGGATGTTACCCCAGTTACCCTGGCAGTCTATGAGGAGGCCCTTCTGGCCCAGCGTCACAAGGGCGCCGAGGATGGAAGCGTCTCCGTGGGGATGGTACTGCATGGCCTGGCCCACAATGTTGGCGACTTTAGTGTACCGGCCGTCGTCCATTGTGGCCATAGTGTGCAGAACGCGCCTCTGAACGGGCTTGAAGCCGTCTACGATGTGCGGCACGGCCCTGTCCAGGATGGTATAT
>ONOQ01000086.1 GCA_900319485.1 uncultured Bacteroidales bacterium
TATGTTTCCAAAGTTAGATCCGCTCCTTCATTCCGAACTCCGGCTGGCGGTGATGAGCATCCTGGCCGGAGTGGATGAAGCCGATTTCACCTATCTGAAGAAACAGACTGGTGCCACCTCCGGGAACCTCAGCGTGCAGATAGACAAACTCACCGCCGCCGGCTATATCACAGTGGAGAAGGGCTTCAAGGGCAAGATGCCCCGCACTACCTGCAGGATGACTCCCGCAGGTCAGGAAGCCTTTGGTAACTATGTGGAAGCGTTGAAAGAATACCTTTCGTCCGGAGGGCCGGGTGGTCAACGGTTATGATTCTTCAGCGTAAACGGATTCAAAGATGGTCCGAAGCCGCGGTTCATCTTTGATAATCTCACGCAGTTGCTGCAGGGGGGCCTCATTGGGCGACCCAGGAATCAGAAGGTGAAGATAGCCGCCTTCGGCATACTTCTCATGGAGATGCTCCAGCGTGCGGTTCCAGTGGCCTTCCTTGTCCAGTTCAGGGTAGTTGGAAAGGCCGAAGAGGACGGTCCGGCGAATGATGGTTTCAGGAACAATTAGACGGTCTGCCTCGGCAACAAGACGGCCATAGATGCTTCTTGGCGGCGTTTTTGCCGATGCCCGGTGGTCTTCTGCCGCCTGTGCGATTGTCTCTATCTGCTCAGGTGAAAACCATTCGGAGAGCCGCTTGTCTTCCCGGATAATCCGTCCGCTTTCCAGATGGTGCGTTTTCCGGTCCACCGCAAGACCAAGGTCGTGACACGCCGCTGCTGTCAGGAGCATCTCCTCATTGATATCATACTGCTTGCCCATCGACAGGGCACGCTCAATGACCGTTAGTGCGTGGTCTTCCCGATGCGCCTTATCGAAGGCCGCATACCCAGGAATGACTTCATTATAAATGTAGTTCCTCAGGCTTTCTCTTATCATGCAGAAATAGTTAAACGAAGCACGCGAATGGGGCGGTCTTTGCCCTGATACTGGGTTTCGTCAATGACGGTTTCTCCGGTGGGGACGAAGCCGCATTTTTCCATCACCCGGCCGCTGGCGGGATTATCCACGAAGTGCCCGGAGATAAGGGATTTGATATCTGTCCTGCACCTGATATGTTCAATCATCAGCCCCAGCGCTTCCGTGCAAATGCCTTTGTTCCAGTATGGTTTTGCAATCCAGTATCCTATAAGAGGCTCGCCGTCACGGGCGGGCAGATTGCAATTGCACGACGGGCCATAGCCCATAGCGCCAATAGCCTCCCCTGTTTCCTTTAGCTCAATGGCCCAGGTATTTGTGGCATCACAAAAGACTGTCCGGATTACCTCCAGGCTTTCTTCCACGGACTGATGAGGCGGCCATCCGGCTCTGGGGCCAACATCGGGATCCGACGCCCATTTATACAGTACAGGAGCATCGCTGTCCCGCCAGGGGCGGAGAATAATACGGTCTGTTTCCATCACGCCATCGTAAAACAGCTGGCCGGGCAGTCGCTTCTTCTCCTTTGCCGGGAAGGTGGCCTCGTATTGCTCGAATGCTTCCGGATTCTCATCGGCAACGAAATAACCCTTGGGCGGACAATAAGTTGCTTCCTCTATGCCATTGGCTTTAAGCCAGCCGGGAATCAGCTCCTGTGCCAGGAAGAAGGGAACCGGATCATCCTTTGGGAAGTCGTGATAGTGGATACCAAATCCGCTGGCAAGCGAGAAGCCGGCGTTCTTGTAAAAGTCGATATTTCCTTCCATGCAAAGGAAGCCGATGCCCATTTCACGCGCCCTCTCAAGGGCGAACTGCAATAACTTCAGCCCATATCCATTCCTCTTATAGCCTGGATGGATGCAGATGGGGCCGAAGGTCCAGGACGGCTTGCGCATACCGTCAGGCAGCACCAGTTCCGCCTTGGAGAACATTACGTGACCTATCAGCCGGTCATTCTCCTCCATAACGAAGTCCAGTTCCGGAATGAAGTCCGGATTGCCCCTATAGCAATGCAGGACATAGTGCTCTGTGCATCCTGGGCGATACACATTCCAAAATGCATCGCGAGTGAGGCTCTCAACTGCACGGTAATCATCCTGTCTTTCAAGTCGTATTTTCATATTATTCTGAATCATTTGAACTTATGAGCTCTCCCATTTGGCGGAAGAACAGGAATCGTAGCTTTGATGAGTGCTGTCAGGTACTCCCGGTCATCCACATCGCTGATGTAGAAATAGTCCTTGGCGCCGTCATACGGCGGCCGGGAGATTACTTCTTTCAGTACAGCCCGGCCAGGCTCCGTCACCTTCACGTAGAAATTGTTGTCGCATATAAGACCGAAGAGGACACCGTCACAATAGACGCAATAGTCTCCCATCATCTTTTTCACGGCAATCTCACCAGCGCCAGAACAATGGTCGATGATGTATTGTACAAAGTCAGGACTGCAAGCCATATGAGTTACTTCTTTTTAATCGGATGCCGGATGAAGATAGAACTCCTTGTATTCTTTCTTAAAATCGAAGGACATCTTTCTGAGTTTATTTTATACTTACAAAGATACGCCCTTGCAGCCATTTCCGCAAGGGCGTGTCTTTTCATTATGCCTTTTCCACCGGCACCTGGATAATGGTGAGCCATTTGGCGGGGTCCTCCTGGTTCCAGATGCCATCGATGTAAACGGCACGGGATGCATCGGCAATCTTGTAGCCCTCCTTCTCCAGATAGGCGAAGAGCTCGACATAGTTGTCATAGAGTTTCTCATACGGGCCGAAGACCTTCAGACAGGC
>ONOQ01000065.1 GCA_900319485.1 uncultured Bacteroidales bacterium
ACAATCCAATGACGTTTGTCATCCCTAACAAATCCGACGGAATCCATGAAATGATAAAAATAGAGGGGAGTCTATCGGCCACAAGAGAATGTATAATCCTTGTATCCTCCTTCATGAAACAGTTTCCTGACATAGACTTCTCTATCATTAACCATCATAGAGAATAGCCCATAGTCTTCCATAGTTTCAATAACGCCATAAAATACTCTTTTGTTTTGAAAATCCTCTATTGTCTCATGTGCCCAACTTTTCTTGGCTTCCGACAATATACCATGTGTCCACAAACATATGGAGTCAATCTGTAATCCTGTTTTTGGAATCTTTCTTGCACTTACAACATAAACGAACCATACAGTATCTGAAACTGAATCTTTGCATTTATAAAAGCCTCGGGGAGAGGTAAAAAGACTCCCACGACTTCCCAAGAAACTCACAGACAAACCATCTGGCAAACGGAGACTATCTATTGCCGATTTCATCAAGGTGACATTATCAGAGTAATCTGCATGATATAACGACACACAACTTGACATCATTAATACTACACATAGATTAAAAAACCTTTTCATTTCTTTTTTATTATTTGTGTTTTCGGGGGAAAAAAGTTCCCCAAAAGATAGATTTCTGATCATCAATAGAGTCCCATTGTTTTGGATACCCATTTGCTTTGAACGGATCAAACCTGCTATTGATTTGAGCAGCAAGCAGTAGTAACATAGGCGGTATCTTCAATGAAGCACCTGCCGCTCCTCATAAAAAGTTGCCATAGTTTTGAGCATTATGAGCAACATCGATACCTTCAATTCGTTGCAATGTGTTTTCTGGGAAGGGCTTCTGGATGATTAAAATCTTTGCATTTAGCGTCTTACCCTTCTGTTGGCAAATGCCAATTCGCCATCTGGATTAATTGAGTAAGCCGACTGCAAAAAAGCGCAAACATTTAACCCTTCCAAGTGAGATGTAAAGGCTTCAGACATAAGCTTATACTGCTTCCTGTCCGTCAACAAAGCCGTCGTGTCTATAAACTGGCTGACAAGTTGGGGCTTATCTTCTCCAAGTGATGCCACACTTACCAAATAGTTCTTACCGGTAAGATATCCTATGAAGTGTTCTTCAGTAAAGGTAAACTCTTCATCGTAAATAGGCATCGGGCCGCTGAGAAGAAAAAGGGAATCTATCACTCCGCGATGGTCAAACCATACACCGACACAAAGAACTGAGTCTGGATACAAATAACTCTCTTTTTCAGAATCGTTTTCTATGTGGTCAGTGATAGCCATTAACAAATCGGCCTTCATTGGAATAGCAAAGGCCTCATCACTTTGAGTAGCCTTTCGATTGCCGCAAGAGTGCAATATGACAACGAGCATCAAAAAAGCACCAAAGAATATGAATAGATTCCTTCTCACGGATGCAAAAATAAGAATATCTGAATAGATAACGAAACAATAATTACATTCCCATACATGCCGTATAAACATTAGAGCATTGGTATTCCGGGGGCATCCACCCTTCAATTCTATTATTGCTTCCGTCTATAAAAGATACCTTTAGCCAACCATCCGAGCAATCTAACACATTATAAATGTAACCATGAGCATTCGGAACATGATAATCCACACTGCGAGAATATGATGGCGCAGAATACAAGGGCATTGAAGTACTTGTATAACGTGAAAGAATAATCAAATGCTCTTTACGTATAAAAACATCTGACATATAAAACTGACAGTGTTCAAGAATAGTACTAATGTTCACTTTGAAAAATAGCCCCGCCTTTTCTTCTATCGTAATCTGCAAATAAACATCATTTTGAACGTCATTGCGAACTTTTGCGAAAGCACAGGTTGTGTCTGGCCGATAATACACATCTATATAATCAGAATAACGATAATCTAAAACCACACAACACGGAGATTGTACAACCTTTTCTTGATTAAGGGACATATTATAAGGGAATGGCTGATCCTCCTGAGCTAACAGGGTTACACAGAGATGAATCAGAGCTATCAGAACAATTAGCGGCTTAATATCAAGTCTTTGCATTGGCTATGTTTTAGATTAATCCCATTACAAATATAACTGATTATAAGGATTATACAAACACAATTCCGACAGGAGGCACAGCGCTCTTTGCCGTGTTGGCAGTTAAAATGCTTCTGAGGCCGATTTCAATGCCAACACGGCAATGAAATCGGCCCTTTTCCTCCAAAATGCGACCGTGTTGGCACCAAAAACCCCGTTGTACGCAAACTGAGTGTAAACACGGCAACAGGCAACATCTTACGCCAACCCGCGGAAAAAGTCAAAAAAAATTATTCTTGAACAATCCAATGACGTTTGTCATCCCTAACAAATCCGACGGAATCCATGAAATGATAAAAATAGAGGGATTCAGGTATGGCACTTAATATACCAACGACCATATTACCCTTGTATTTACATTTTTATCATTAATTCTTCCAGGAGTCCACTTATCACAAGTACTCAAGAACTGCCACACCGCCTGATTATAACTTGTCTCCGGATTATTCTGAACTCTAATTCTCAGCAATTTCCCTTTTTTATTGATAATTAATTCCGCTGAAATATTAGTTCGCAAAGGTTCGTCTTCTCCGTATTTGTACTCAAACATCCTGTTAAACTCTTCTGTGAGACCTTGTTTCCAGTTTTTACCATTATACATTGGTTCCTCTTCTACCCAAGTATAAACTTTTATTCTTAACTCGTTATCATAGTAATAGTAATAAGAATTATGTTTCTCCGGACAAAATACGCCACATGATCCACATACCAATAATAGCAAACTTAGAACAGATTTTGACACAATACTATTAATAAACCGGCACTCCCGGCCATTTATCATAATCCCAATAATCCTCATATTCTTTATAGCTTTTACTCCTTCCAATAAATCCAAACCCTTGAACTCGGATTACTGTATAAATCAGCACCGTAAGGGTCATAGTCATAGCATTTCTCCACGGTTCCGTCAGCTCTGGCCACAACTCTTACGCTTCCAAGATGGTCCGTCACGAAGAAATGATACGCGTTGTCAGCGGCGCTGATGTATCCGCCATCAATCAATATGCGGTCAAGAACGCCGTCCACATATGCCAGATTGCCTTGATAAGTGATATGAGGAACGTAATTATTATGAAGGTCCCCGAAATGAGTGCCGCCCGAGGCGTGTATGGTCCCTTGTTCAAGCTTACGTCCGTCGGCGGCATAACCGTTATCGGACAAATAAATGTCAAGAGTCCTTTTCATCTTTGTAAATTTTATTCGCACTGTCGGTGTTGCTTTTCCCTTTTTGCATCAATCCGTGTACAATAAATAATAAAGATGATATCATATACTAATAAGAAAGTAATCCATAGGTGGCATAGAGAGAAGGAGAAACATAAAATAAACAACACAAAACCCACGACAAGCACGGTTACTAAAACAATCAAACAATATAAACAAAAACCATAAATAACCCGATTATGAGAGTGTAATAAAACAATTGCTAGTAATAATAGTATCCCAAAATAAGGGCGTTGAATATTGTCTATACCTGTAATATTCCAAAAAGCCACCAACTGTATTATCCACGGGGATAATAAGGTTAAAAAACACAACTTATTTTTTATGTTGTATTTCATGTCCGGGATTATTAAACTGTATTTGTCTATAAGCCATCATTGGTATATATGGTAAATATCGGCCCTGTGAAACAATCTTTCCCCATTAACAACAAGCATGTGACAAGAATCTTTTTCATATGTCCAGATCTTTTGGTAAAATTAGGTATAAATACTTGCTATTCAAAATAAAACAGACAAAAAGCGAGGCCCGTTCTTCGCAACTCGTTGATTATCGGCACTTTAAGTGCTCTCCTCCCACCATTTTAGCCGGGAGGAGTTTGCGTAAATGTCTTAATACCAGCACTTTAACAAAAACGCCCTCATCTGAAGAGAAAGCACGGTCTCATCATCTTACGCCAAACCGCGGAAAAAGTCAAAAAAATTTAGTAACTTTGTAAGTTAAAACATTGTAAAATGGGTGATTCTGCAAAGAAGATACTGTTCGTAAACTCCGAGATGTTCCCCTATCTGCCGGAAGGTCACATCGCTAACCTCTGCCGTGAACTCCCGCAGGCCATCCAGGAGAGAAAGAATGAAATCCGTGCGTTTATGCCGCGCTACGGCTGCATCAACGAGCGCAAGAACCAGCTCCACGAGGTAATCCGCCTGTCCGGAATGAATATCATCATATCGGACGTAGACCGTCCCCTTGTAATCAAGGTGGCGTCAATATCGGCCGCAAGGATACAGGTGTACTTCATAGACAATGAGGATTATTTCCGCCGCAAACACATCTACAGGGACGAGCACGGCAAATTCTTCCCGGACAACGGAGAAAGGGCCATCTTCTTTGCGCGCGGCGTGCTTGAAACCGTGAAAAAACTCCGCTGGGCACCGGATATCATCCACTGCTCCGGCTGGATTTCCCACGTGCTTCCCCTCTACCTCAAGAAAGCCTATAAGGAAGACCCCATCTTCACCAATGCAAAAGTAGTCCTGTCCCTGTTTGAGGACACCCCTTCCGAGACCTTCGCCCCCGGCCTTGACAAAGCCATCCTCTTTGGCGGCATAAAGCCAAAGGATATCGGCCTTTCATCGGCCCCGACAGGCACAGAACTTGCAAAACTTGCCGCGCAGTACTCTGACGGAATCATCCTTGGCAGCGAGGAAATTGATCCGGAACTTGCAGCCCACGTGAAGGGCCTTGGCGTTCCGGTTCTTGACTTTGACAAGGAAATGTATTCCTCAGACCAGTACGCAGACAAGTACAACGCATTTTACGACGAAATCCTGAAATGAAGCAAAGCATAGTCCTTCTTTCCCTGCTTACGGCGGGGCTCCTTGGCGCCTCCTGCGTCAAGGTGGACAACAGCCTTGGGAAAGGCCTGGTGGACAAAAACCTTATTTTCAGCACATACACGGAGGAGTTTCCGCTTGACGAGATCAAGATGAAACTCTCCGAGGACCTTTCCGGCTACTCGGATTCCTATCTTACCATAGGCGCCATAAGGGATGAGGTGTTCGGCCTCACCACACGCAGCGCCGCATTCCCTCTTATCCCGGCGCTGGACACAATAGACTTCGGCACAAACCCCAAGGCTGTGTCATTCAACCTGTATTTCTCCCAGGATTCCATCTCCTGCGCAAATGACAACCAGAAGGGAATCATCCAGAACATATACGTGTACGAACTCCTGGACTCCCTCAACAGGAACAACACGGTAGCATCCAGGGACATCCCCCACGGCACCAAGAGCGTCACCGCGGGCATCCCCGTGTATGACGGCGTGGGAGCGCTGGACATCAACCTCTCCGCGGAATTTGCCCAGAAGTATGTGGACAAGATTGCGGAACTGGGCCCGGTCCTCAAGGACAGGAGCAAGAAGGAGGATATGTACAAGGAGTATCTGGGGGCCCTTCCCGGCATCTACATCGAGACAGACGTCCCGGAAGGCAACGGCGGCCGTATCAATATGTTCGAGTACTCCTGCCTGTCCGTTTCCAACAAATACTATTACCGCAACGACAACGTAGGCCTCCTGAAGGTGAATTCCGAATGGAAAGGGGTGCGCAAGGACTCCACCTTCATGTTCATCCCCGGCCAGCCGGAATTCGTCGATGAAGTATCGGCCCTTAAGAACAACGAGAAATTCTACCAGTACTGCTTCAACCGCACTTCCCACTCAACCGCGGAGTGCGCTCCCGGAGCAACCCTCCTTGTGGAAGGCGGCACCGGCCTCAAGCCCGTCATAAGTGCAAAGGAACTTAGGGACAAAACCCTTGCGGCCATTGAGAAAAACGGCGGAGACCCGGAGAAAGTTATCATAGTGAAAGCCACCATCGAACTTCCCTATGAGCAGCCGGCAGACTATATGGATATGAAGTACTTCCCGTCCGTGCTCAGTCCCACAATCCGCCGTGTCATTGAAAGCAACTCTGAATACGATCTTGTGACCTTCGCAGGCCTTACGGACGCATCCGTGAGCACAGAGGACCAGGGAGACATAGACCGCTCCAACCTCCTCTACAGCCCGGACATCACCTATCACCTCCAGGAACTGCTGAAGCGTAAGGACCTTGACACGGAAACCAATGCCGATATCTGGCTCCTGACCATCCACACAAAGAAGGAGGCCGATGCCGGCGGTTCACTCTACGACAACAGTTACTACCAGAACCTCCTTTATGCCAGTTACTACAACAGCCTTTACGGCGGCGGTTACGGCTACGGCTATGGCGGAATGGGTTATGGCGGCGGATACGGCTACAACAATTACAGCAACTACTATAATTATATGATGCTGGCCCAGATGATGTCCGCTTCCCAGCAGCAGACCTACACCTACACCCAGGAACTGGACAAGGACCGCTACTACAGGGCCATCCTGAACGGCCCTCTGGCAGAGCGTAAGCCCATCTTCCGCGTCACGTACGCTTTCCCCGGAAAGTAAAGACAAAAGGATAAAGACACAAAAAAAGACTGGCCATAAGGTCAGTCTTTTTTATTTTAGGGTTTTGGATTAACCGAGTTTCTCCGCAACCTTTGCGATGGCGTCACCAACGGTGGCGATGCCGCTTGTTTCCTCATCGGGAATCTTGATACCGAAAACGCGCTCGAATTCCATAAGGAGTTCTACGGTGTCCAGAGAATCTGCACCAAGGTCATTGGTGAAGCTTGCGCTCTCAGTGACTGCGCTTTCTTCAACGCCAAGCTTGTCAACGATAATATCGGTAACCTGCTTTACGATTTCTTCCTTTGTCATAATACTAGGTTTTAAGTTTATTTATACGTTTTACTCTTTCTATCAATTGCGTAATAACGTGCAAATTTAGTAAAAATTCTTTTAAATGCAAAAAGCGCTACTGCTTACTTAGTTTGTACCATATCCTGAGACCGTTGAGGGAGTTCACAAGGTAGAAGCAGTACTTGATGAACATCACCACGGTATAACTGGATGCGGCCGATGACATCATTGTGCCGCCCCAGAGGAAGATTGAGGATATGTTCACCAGGATCCACAGGTACCACTGCTCGTAGAAGGCCAGGGACATAAGGATCTGGCCGGCTATATTGAAGGTTGTGACGGCCGCGTCAAAGAATATCTGGGAACGGTTTATGTTCTCCGGGTCCGTGTGGAGGTGGATCTGGAGAAGAATAAAGTACACTGCCGCAAGGCCCGCAAGGACGGAAGCCACGGTTATACCCCACTGCTTGGGGGTGAACCTTCTTGCCTTGACCTCAGTCTTTGCGCCCACGGCGCCGCGTTTTCTCCACTGCCATATGCCCACGAACTGCATAGGGAGGAAGTAGAAGAGGTGCAGGGCAAAGTTACCCCATATCTCGTTATCGGCCGCGACTATGCAGCAGAAAGTCACGTCCAGGATTCCAAAAATGAAGGTCCAGATTATTCCGTTGGCCGATAAAACCGTTGACGCCACGCCCATCACGGAGCCAAGCGCCGCGATTATGAGCATAAGCACCCGGGCGTCCGGCTGCTGGAGTTTGAACGCCGTGATAATCACTATCACCACCACCATCAGGGCCATCAGGATGGTGCTGAACCATTTATTGAATTGTTTGTCAGTCATCTTCCGTCATTCCCGGCTTGACCGGGAATCTATACGTCATTTAAGTAATTATGTATTTTCACTGCAAGTTCTGCACCAACAAGGGCGGAAAGTTCCTCCAGCGGCGCAGCGGCTATGCGGGCAACGCTGCCGTAGTGAAGAAGGAGGCGCTGCTCAGTCTTCTCTCCAACGCCCTTGATCTCCCTCAGGGCACTCTGTATGGCCGCTTTTGAGCGGAGGTTCCGGTGGAAGGTTATGCCAAAGCGGTGGGCTTCGTCACGGATACGCTGAAGGACCTTCAGGGCCTGGGAATTGCGGTCTATGAAAAGAGGGTACGGGTCTCCAACCCTTATAACCTCCTCCAGCCTCTTTGCAAGGCCGATAACGGTTACCCTGTCAAGGATCCCAAGTTCCGCCAGGGCCTGGTGGGCAAACTCCAACTGGCCCTTGCCGCCGTCTATCACAATAAGCTGCGGAAGGTCCTCCGGAGCCTCTTCCAGCATCCTGGAGTAGCGGCGGTTCACAACTTCCTTCATGGAGGCGTAGTCGTTGGCGCCAACAACCGTCTTTATCTTGAAGCGGCGGTAATCCTTCTTGGAAGGCTCCGCGTCACGGAACACAACGCAGGATGCCACGGGATTTGTTCCCTGGATGTTGGAGTTGTCAAAACACTCCATATGGCGGGGAAGGACGCTCATCCCAAGGGCTTTCCTCAGTTCTTCCATAACGCTCATGCGCCAGGCGTCCGGGTCCGTGTGCTCCTTCTGCTTGATGGAATTGAAATGGAATTCCTTGGCGTTTTTGGCACTCAGTTCCAGCAGGGCCAGCTTGTCTCCGCGCTGGGGTATCTTGAACTCCACCCCGGGAATCTCCACATCCGGCATAAACGGCACTATGACCTCCTTTGAGAGTGTGCCGAACTTATCTTCTATTTCCCCGATAAATGTTGATAGGACTGCCTCCTGAGACTCCTCTATCTGGCTCTTGAAGCCAAGGTTGAGGGACTGGACAATAGCGCCGCTTCTGACGCGGAGGAAGTTACCGAAAGCCTCTCCGGAGTCAAAGACCATAGAGAAGACATCGGCGTCTACATCGGCCGCCTGGGTTATTATGCTCCTGGCGTAGTGCTTCTCAAGATTGTGGAGTTTGTCCTTGTACTCCTGCGCCTCCTCGAAGGCAAGGCGCTCCGCGGCATCGGCCATAAGGGCCTTGTAATGCCTTATAACTTCCTGCCCGCGGCCGCTCAGGATGCGCACAATCTCCTCTATGCCGGAGTCGTACTCCTCCTTTGAGATTATCCCGACGCACGGGGCCTTGCATTTCCCTATGTGGAATTTAAGGCAGGGCCTGTATTTCCCGCGGAGGATGGCCTCGGAGGTGATTTTAAGGTTGCATGTGCGGAGGGCCCACATCTCATCGAAGAACTCTATGAGCCCGCGGGCGTGCATTACGCTGCTGTAGGGGCCGAAGTAGCGGTTGCCTTTCCCCTTCTCTATGCGCCTTGTGATGAAGACGCGGGGGAAGTCCTCCCCCGTCACGCATATCCAGGGATAGGTTTTTGAGTCCTTGAGGAGGATGTTGTACTTTGGTTTGTACTGCTTTATGAGGTTGTTCTCCAGGAGGAGGGCATCGGCCTCACTATCTACTACGGAGAACTGGGCATCGGCAATCTTGGAGACAAGGATGCGGGTTTTGGTGTTGAGCCTTTCCGGCGGCACAAAATACTGCGCCACCCTCTTGTGAAGGTCCTTTGCCTTACCCACATAGATAACCTTTCCCTCGGCGTCGTAGTACCTATACACGCCGGGGGAATGGGGAAATAAGGCTATTTTTTCTCTAACGGTCATCCCGTCATTCCCGACCCGATCGGGAATCTTTACTTGGAGAGTGCCTCTTCTACCGCCTCGCGGATGTCTGTTCCGCGGAGGCCACGCTTAAGGATGGTTCCGTCCGGGCCAAAGAGAATGATGTGGGGAATGCCCTCAATGCCATAGATGTCCGTGGGGATCTGCTGGGCGTTCACAATCTGGTTCCAGGTAATATTCTCTTCCTCGGCGGCCTTTGCGGTGTCCTCGGGCTTATCCCATACGGCTACGGAAAGCATATCGAACTTGTCTCCGTGGAACTCATCGTAAACGGCGCGGAGATTGGGCATTTCCCTGCGGCAGGGTCCGCACCAGGAGGCCCAGAAGTCTACAAGGACGTATTTTCCCTGGCCGATGAAGTCTGAGAACTTCACGCCGTCCACCTCGAAGTCTGTGAACATCTTGCCTTCGGCAGTGCCGCTCTTTGCATCAAGGGCAGCCTTAAGTCCATATACAAAGGCTGAATCCTTTCCGTGGAGCGGAGCGGTGATCTTATCCAGGTACTCTGCAAGGTCATCGTCGTCCATAATGCCGTAAAGATTCTGAAGGGCGGCTACGCCAACCTCGTTGTCAAGGTTTGCCTTGAGGGCCTTGAGGTTGTACTCCTCAACTACGTCGATGACGGAGTCCGTATATTCTGCAATTGCTTCCTGGTCATCTCCCAGTTCCACAAGGCGGGCACGGTACTGCTCCATAAGGGAGTTGTTCCAATTATTTAATTCGGATAGTTTTTCCTCTACGGATTTCTCTTTGCAGCCCACTGCGCAAACTGCCAGGATTCCGGCAATGACAAATAATTTTTTCATATCTTCTTCTTTTATAGCTTACAAATATAATAAAAAACGGCTGGATATTCCACCAGCCGTTTCGTAAAGAGCAAAGTCTTATCGACGTTCTCCGCGTCCGCCTTCACGGCGACCGCCACGGCCGCCACGGGCACCACGCTCTCCGCGCTCACCGCGACCGCCTTCACGACGGCCTGCGCCGGGGGCTGCGGAATTGGCTGCGAAGCCAGCGTTGGGTGAGAGGTCCTGCTTGCCGTACTTCTCACCGTTGCAGATCCACACCTTGATACCCATGGTACCCATCTGGGTGTGAGCCACTGCAAGTGCGTAGTCGATATCGGCACGGAAGGTGTGGAGCGGGGTCCTGCCTTCCTTGAACATCTCACTGCGGGCGATTTCGGCGCCGCCTACACGGCCGCTGATCTGAACCTTGATGCCTTCTGCACCTACGCGCATTGCGGTGGCGATAGCCATCTTGATGGCGCGACGGTAGGAGACACGGCCCTCGATCTGGCGGGCGATTGAATCGGCCACGATTGTGGCGTCAACCTCGGGGCGCTTTACCTCGAAGATGTTGATCTGGACGTCCTTTCCGGTAACCTTCTTGAGTTCTTCCTTAAGTTTGTCAACTTCCTGACCGCCCTTGCCGATGATGACACCGGGACGTGCGGCGTGGATGGTAACGGTAACGAGCTTAAGGGTGCGCTCGATGATGATGCGGGAGAGGCTGGCTTTTGCCAGACGGCTGCCCAGATACTTACGGATCTCGTAGTCTTCAGCGATCTTTTCTGCGTAATTGCCACCTACCCAGTTGGAATCCCAACCACGGGTGATGCCGATACGGTTGCTGATAGGATTAGTTTTCTGTCCCATAGTTTATTCCTCCACTGCTTTTTTGACGTCAAGAACGATGGTGACGTGGTTTGAACGCTTGCGGATGCGACCGGCACGGCCCTGAGGGCAGGGACGGATGCGCTTAAGGGTGCGTCCTTCGTCAACCATGATGGTTTTGACAATCACGTTTCCGGATTCGAGCTCCTTGGTCTGTTCCGGGTTCTTTGCTTCCCAGTTTGCAATGGCGCTCTTCAGGAGTTTCTCCAGGCGGATGGATGCATCACGCTTTGAATAGTGGAGAAGGTCCAGGGCACGGTTCACTTCCACGCCACGAACGGTGTCTGCGACAAGGCGCATCTTCCGGGGGGAGGTAGGAACGTCGTTAAGTTTTGCTATAGCGGTTTGCTTCTTGGTCTCTTTCAGGCGCTCGGCCATCAGTCTTTTTCTCTTTCCCATAATGTCAATCCTTTAAACATTATTTCTTATTGTTGCCTGCGTGGCCGCGGAAAATGCGGGTGGGAGCAAATTCTCCAAGCTTGTGACCGACCATATTCTCAGTAACGTAAACGGGAATAAACTTATTGCCGTTGTGAACTGCGATGGTGTGGCCCACAAAGTCAGGGGAAATCATGCTGGCGCGGGACCAAGTCTTGACAACCTCTTTCTTCTTGCTGCCGTCATTCATAGCGAGAATCCTGTTCTCGAGTGCTTCCTGAATGTACGGTCCTTTTTTAAGTGAACGACTCATAATCTGTTAGTTTATTCCGTTATTTCTTACGTCTTTCAATGATGAACTTGTTGGA
>ONOQ01000022.1 GCA_900319485.1 uncultured Bacteroidales bacterium
GAGGTCCTTTCCAAGCAGATAAGGATGCAGCAGTACGCGTATCTTCCCACTTTATCGGCCCAGATATCCTATAACTACTATACCCAGAGCGACAAATTCAACCTGGCCCAGTGGAAATGGCTGCCTTCCTCTACGGCGGTGTTCTCCCTGAGCATCCCCATCTTCTCCGGCGGGCAGCGCTACCATACCATAAAGCAAACCCGCGTTCAGGCCGATGAACTTGAACTCCAGAGGGAAAACACTGAGCGACAGATCCGCATAGGCATCCGTCAGAGCCTCTCCACTATGGATACGGCAATGAAAACCTACGACGCTGCCAAGGAGGCCCTTACCAGCGCCGAGAAAGCCTACAACATTGCCTCCAAGAGTTTCGAGGTAGGAAAGAGCACCCTCACGGACCTCAACAACACGGAACTCACCCTCACCCAGACCCGCCTCCAGGCGGCGCAGGCCGTATACAACTTTGTGGTAGCGAAGGCCGGCCTTGAACAGACATTAGGTTACGATTTTACAGAAGAAAAGACATATGAATAGGAAAGGAATTGCAATACTTGCAGCCCTTGCAGCCGCGGTGTCCTGCGGCAATTTCGGCACTCAGAAGGCCGGTTCTCCCGCAGCCGCCCAGGCTCCCGCAGAGATTGTCCCCAACGTGGAAGTTACGGTAGCGGAGGCCCGTATGGTGCCCCAGGAAAGCGTTTACGCCTCTACCGTCGAGGCCTACGCCGTTAACAACATAATGCCCCAGAGCGGCGGCCGTATCCGCAAGATCAACGTCGAGGTGGGGGACTACGTCCAGAAGGGACAGGTCCTGGCCGAAATGGACCGCATCCAACTTGAGCAGCTGGAGCTCCAGGTGAAAAACGACGAAATAGAGTACGAGCGCCTGAAGAGCCTCTACGCCGAGGGCGGCGTCTCCCAGAGCGACTTCGAGACCGCGGAACTTGGCTACAAGGTCCGTAAGTCCAATTACAACAACGTCAAGGAGAACACCATCCTCCGCAGCCCCATCACCGGTTATGTATCGGCCCGAAACTTTGACAAAGGCGATATGTTCGGGATGAGCGCCCCCATCTTCACCGTGCAGCAGGTGGTTCCCGTGAAACTCCTTGTGGGCATCTCCGAGAGCGAATACACCAAGGTGAAAAAGGGCGACAAAGTGTCCCTTACCGTAGACGCCATCCCCGGAAAGACCTTCCAGGGCAAGGTTGAGCGCCTGTATCCCACCATTGACGCCGCCACCCATACCTTCAAGGCGGAGGTGGTTGTTCCCAATGCCGATAAAGTCCTCCGCCCCGGAATGTACGCCCGCGTGACCGTGAACTTCGGAAACCGCAGCAGCGTCATTGTCCCGGACAGGAGTATAGTCAAGCAGGAAGGCACAGGCACAAGGTTCATCTACGTGCTTTCAGAGGACGGCACCGTGAGTTACACTCCCGTAACTGTGGGCCGTCACATCGGCGCAGAATATGAGATAATCTCCGGCATCGAAGCCGGGAGCAGGATAGTTGTCAAGGGCCAGTCGGCGCTTAAGGACGGAGTCAAGGTGAACGTACTATGAGCATTTACAGAACATCGGTAGAGCACCCGGTTACAACCTGCCTTGTATTCCTGGCCTTCGCCATCCTGGGCATTTTCGCCCTCACCAGGCTGCCGGTAAACAACTTCCCGGAAATAGAGTCCAACACCATTATGGTGATGAGTTCCTATCCGGGGGCATCGGCCGAGGACGTTGAGAACAACCTTACCAAGGTGCTTGAAAACACCCTTAACGGTGTTGCCAACCTGAAGAACCTCACCTCCAACTCCCGTGAGAACATATCCATCCTCACCCTTGAGTTCGAGTACGGCACTGACATAGACGAGGCCACCAACGACGTCCGTGACAAACTGGATATGGTGTCGCAGCAACTCCCGGACGGAGCGTCGCTGCCGTATCTTTTCAAGTTCAGCGTGGACGATATGCCCATCCTGATGATGTCTGCAACGGCAAACCAGAGCGTGAGCGCCCTGGACAAGATCCTGGACGACAAAGTGGCAACTCCGCTTGCCCGCGTCTCCGGTGTTGGACAGGTAACTGTGGCAGGTGCTCCCAAGCGTGAGATCCAGGTGTACTGCGACCCCGCCAAACTGGAGTCGTATCACCTTTCCATCGCCGCTATCGCGCAGGTAATAGCCGCCGAGAACCGTAACGTCCCTTCCGGAAGCATAGATATCGGCTCCGATACCTACACCCTCCGTATCAAGAAGGAGTTCCAGGATCCCCAGGAACTTCTTGACGTGGTCCTTGGAAACTTTGGCGGATCGGCCGTGTACCTGAGGGACGTGGCCCGCGTGGACGACACCCTGGAGGAGAAGTCCCAGGAGTCCTACACCAACGGCAGCCGCGGCGCCCAGATCATTATCCAGAAGCAGTCAGGCTACAACACCGTTGAAGTTGTAAGGAAGATTAAACAGGAGATGAAAACCATCTCCAGGAACCTTCCTTCAGATATCAAGATAACAACCATCGTTGACAATTCGGAGGATATCCTCCTCACCATCAAGTCTCTTCGTGACACCATTATGATCACCTTCCTGGTGGTTATGCTGGTGGTGTTCCTCTTCCTGGGAAGGCTGAAGGGAACCCTTATCGTGGTACTTTCCATCCCTATAGCCCTGCTTGCTTCACTCCTCTATCTGTTTGCAACGGGAAGCACCCTCAATATCATCTCCATGAGCGCCCTTGCCATAGCCATAGGTATGGTGGTGGACGATGCTATAGTGGTGCTTGAGAACGTGACCACGCACCTTGAAAGGGGAGAAAAGCCCAAGGAGGCGGCCGTTCACGGTACCGCGGAGGTTGGTATATCCGTAATCGCATCCACGCTCACCATGCTGTGCGTGTTCCTGCCCCTCACTATGATTACCGGAATGGCCGGCATTATGTTCAAGCAACTGGGCTGGATTGTTTCCATCATTATGATAGTGTCCACAACGGCGGCACTTACCCTGGTGCCCACCCTGTGCGCCCTCCTGATGAACAACAAGCCTGTGACCAACAAGGCGTACAGGATTGTGTTCGGCCCGGTGAACAAGGTCCTGGACGCAATCTCCCGCGGTTATTCCCGCCTCATAGGCTGGTGCATGAACCACAAGAAACTCATTATGGTGGCGGCGCTGGTGATATTCGGCGTGGTGCTGTACATCTTCATCCCCAAGATGCGTACGGAATTCTTCCCGCAGGAGGACGAGGGCCGCATATCGGCCACCATAGAACTTCCCATAGGAACGGCCCAGCACGTTACCGGAGACGTGGCGTGGCGTATCTACGAGCGCATCAAGAAGGATGTGCCGGAACTCAAGGTCCTAAGTTACCGTTATGGTCAGGCCGATTCCGAGAACGCCTTCGCCTCGATGCGCCAGAACGGAACGTACCTCATCACGATGAACGTCAATATCGGCTCCATATCCACCCGTACGCGGTCTGTCAATGAGATTGCCGATATAATCCGCGCCGACCTCCGCGAATTCCCGGAACTCAACCGTTTCAACGTGACTGAAGGCGGTATGGGTATGGGCGGCCGCGCCAACGTCCAGGTGGAAATCTACGGCTACGACTTTGACGAGACTGAGTCCGAAGCCCGCCGCGTCCGCGCCGCGATGATGGAAACCGGTTTCTTTACCCAGGCCATCCTTTCAAGGGACCAGTATACGCCCGAGTACGAGGTTGACTTTGACCGTGAGAAACTGGCCCTCAATGGCCTCACGTCCACAACCGCAGCCGCATATGTATCGGCCGCCATGTCCGGCACCGTGGCTTCCTTCTTCCGCGAGGACGGTGAGGAATACAACATCCGCGTGCGTTATGCCCCGGAGTTCAGAAGTTCCATCGAAGACCTTGAAAATATAGTGATCTACAATACCCAGGGGCAGGGAATCAGGGTGCGCGACCTTGGAACCATCAAGGAGTCAAAAGTCCCTCCCACAATCCAGAGGAAGAACCGTGACCGCTACATTACCGTAACCGGTATGATGGCCCGCGGAAAGGCCCTCAGTGAAGGCGTTGAGATAGTGAACGGCCTTATGGCATCCGATCCTCTCCCTTCCCATATGAGTTGGAGGATAGGCGGTGACTATGAGGAGCAGCAGAAGTCCTTCAGGGATATGTTCCTGCTGTTCGTTCTCATAGTGATTCTTGTGTATATGGTTATGGCATCCCAGTTTGAATCCCTCCTGGGACCGTTCGTGATTATGTTCTCCATTCCTTTCGCCCTGGTTGGCGTGGCTCTTGGAAGTATGGTTCACGGATGGATGCCAATAAGTATGATGGGTATGGTGGGCATAATAATCCTGCTGGGTATTGTGGTGAAAAACGGTATTGTGCTGATTGACTACACCATTCTCCTGCAGGAGAGGGGAGTAGCCGTGAGGGAAGCCTCCGTCACTGCCGCAAGAAGCCGTCTCAGGCCTATCCTTATGACCACCCTCACAACGGTCCTGGGTATGCTCCCCATGGCCTGGGGAACCGGAGAGGGCGCAGACCTCTGGAGGGGCCTTGGCATCACAGTTGCCTGGGGACTTTCCATCTCCACCCTCATCACCCTTGTCATCATTCCCGTCCTTTACTGCGGCTTTACCGAGCACCGCGCCCGCCGCAAGGCTAAAAAAGAAAAACAATGAAAGCAATATTCATAGCATATAATCAGGCATACAATCAGGAGATTGTAGAACTCCTTGAAAGCCTTGGCCAGAGGGGTTACACCGTGTGGAATGAAGTTGGCGGAAGGGGAACCGTAGATGGTGAACCTCACCTTGGGTCACACGCCTGGCCTGCCCAGAACCATGCCGTCCTTACGGCCGTGGAGGATTCCCTTGCGCCCAAGATCATGGACGCGCTGCGGGAAAAGGACGCCGCCAACAAGGCCCTTGGCCTCAGGGCGTACCTCCTTCCCGTAGAGGATGCAATTTAGTTTTTTTTGCTACCTTTGCGTCTGGTATCAGATTAAACCTAAAAGAGAATATACAATGAAAAAACTGTTAGCAATCGTTGCCCTCACTTTTGGTATTGTGTCTGCCGCTAATGCACAGATAGGCGTCATAGGCGGTTTCACTTCTTCCAAGACATCCGTGAACACCCAGGACGTTATGTCCAACATCAACAATGTAAGCCTGTTTCACGCCGGAGTTGCTTACAGGGTGGAATTAGGCAGTTTCTTCGCCGTCCAGCCCCAGTTGGCCTTCCAGATGAAAGGCGCAACCATGCAGGAGATGATGGGTACAGGAGACGCCAAGGCTGCCCTGTCCACCCTTAACACAAAGGCCGGTTTCATTGAACTTTCGGCCGGTCTTCAGGCCGGTATAGACCTTCTTGCCGTGCGTCCCTACTTCCTTTTTGAGCCTTTTGTGGGCCTCCAGGTGACCGGACTTGACAACTATTCAAATGTTGCAACGGCTATAAGCGATGACGCCAAGGCGGCAATGAACAAGTATCTCTCCGATGCAAAGAACAAACTTGAGTACGGTTTTGGCATTGGCGGCGGTATCCAGATCCTGGAGCACTTCCAGGTTTCCGTCCAGTGGTTCATGAACCTTGGCAACCTTTACGACAACGGTAAGATTGACTCGGACAAAGTCAAGGCGGCAGCCCTTAACAATTACAAGGACATCAAGAACTATCAGGGTATAAAGGTCACCCTGGGCCTGTTCTTCTAGTCAAATTAATCAAAGATTAATGTCCTCCTTTCAACGCGTTTGAAGGGAGGATATTTTTTTGTATCTTTGTAAATTGATAAAAACGTACAGTTATGAAAGTTGCAACAAATACCAATTTCAATGAACTTTTACAGGATGAGAAACTTGTAATAGTTGATTTCTGGGCCACCTGGTGCGGTCCCTGCCGTATGCTCTCTCCCATCCTTGATCAGGTGGAGGAAGAGATGCCGGACCAGATCACAGTTGTGAAGGTGAACGTGGACGACGCCGATGAAATTGCCGCCCAGTACCGCATTATGAGCATCCCCACCCTTCTCTTCGTGAAGAACGGTGAGATTGTGGACAAGACCGTTGGCGCAATGCCCAAGCCCGCCCTCCTGGAAAAGATCAAGGCAAACCTGTAGGGGATGAAAAAGATTGCCGTTTTCTGCTCTGCAAGTGAAAAGATAGACCCCGTGTACAATGAGGCCGCAAGGGAACTTGCCCGCGGGCTCCACGCAAAGGGTTACGGCCTTGTGTCCGGCGGCGGAAAGATAGGCACTATGGGCGCCATTACGGACGAGTCCATAAAATGCGGCGGAGACCACACCGCTGTGCTCCCTGAGTTTATGAGGGGCCTTGAGAACCCCGGTGTTTCCAGAATCATCTGGACAGACACTATGGCAAGCCGCAAGACCGCAATGCGTGAAGGCACCGTGGCTGTCATTGCCCTTCCCGGAGGAATCGGCACTATGGACGAATTCATAGAGACCCATACCCTCAGAAAACTGGGCAAGTACCCCGGAGACCTTTACGCCCTCAATCTGAACGGCTTCTATAGCCCCCTGAAGGCCCTTCTGGACCATTTTGTGGAAACCGGAATGCTGGAGCCCCGTGACCGCGCGCTTGTGAAGTTCCCGGAAACAGTGGAAGAACTTCTGAACTGCTTTGAAGGAGATTAAATCATATCTTGAGCCCTGGCTGGGCAAGGTGGAGAGTGTCATAGAAGACGCCCTCCGCTCCGACGTATCTCTTCTTGATGCCACCAACCGCGCCCTCAGGGAGAATCCCGGCAAGATGATGAGGCCTTCCCTGGCCTTTCTCTGCGCCGATGCAGTGGGAACGCCAAATGAAGACACCGTAAAGTTTGCGGCGGCAGCGGAACTTCTCCATAACGCCACCCTCCTTCACGACGACGTAGTGGACTGCGCCTCGGAGCGCCGGGGCCGCCCTACCGTTGCAAGTTTCCTTAACCCCCACGCATCCGTCCTCATAGGAGATTACTGGCTTGTAAAGGCCGTGAAAACCATACTTGGGGCATCCTGTAACACAGACCGCGTCACAAGGATCTTTGCCGCAACCCTCGGCTACCTGGCAGAGGGCGAACTCCTCCAGATGGAAAAGGCGGTGAAAGGGGATACCACCCAGCAGGACTATGAGCGTATAATCTACTGCAAGACGGCATCGCTCTTTGAGGCATCGGCCCTAAGCGCTGCGGTCTCCGTGGGTGCGTCTGAAGAGTCCATAAAGGCCCTTGGAGAGTTTGCAAGGCTGCTTGGAATGGCTTTCCAGGTGAAGGACGACTGGATGGACTACGCCGCCGGCGAAGACGCCCTTGGAAAGCCCGTGGGGATAGACCTCAAGGAGCAGAAGATCACCCAGCCGCTTCTTTCAGCCCTTGAAGGCTCGGACAATGAGGCCGATATAAGGGCTAAGGTTACAAAGATTGCCGATAACCCTGAACTTGGCCGTGAAGTGCTGGAATTTGTAAGGAGCCGCGGCGGCATTGAAAAGAGCGCCCTCAAGGTGGACGAGTTTATTCATAAGGCCATCGGAGAGTTGGGTTTCCTTCCTGAAGGCCCCGCCAAGGACCGCCTTGTGGCCATTGCCAAATACGTTGGAGAGAGAGGAAAATGATGAAGGTTTATGGGAATACGGAAGTTGTGGACGCTCTTCACCGTATGGTGGAAAGCGGTCACGTGCCCCACGCCATCCTTATGCATCAGGACGACGGCGCCGGCGCATTCCCAATTGCCCTCAACTTCCTTGAAGAACTTTACGGCGGCAATCCCCGCGTAGGAAAACTCATCCACCCGGACATCCACTTTGTTTTCCCGGTTGCGGGCCCGGATAAACCCGTGTCCCGGACTTTTATCGGCCCTTTCAGGGAACTCCTTCAGGACAATCCATACTTCTTTGAGAACGAACTCTACGAGGCTATCGGCATAGAAGGGAAGCAGAGCAACATCTCCGTCCACGAGGCCCGGGCGCTTCTTGACACTCTCTCCCTCAGCGCAGTCGAGGGTGGCTACCGCACCGTGGTGATGTACCTCCCGGAAAAGATGAACGCCCAGGCCGCAAACGCCCTTCTCAAAATGGTGGAGGAGCCGCCTCAGAAGACGCTTTTCCTCCTTATCACCCAGGCGCCGGAAAAGGTGCTTGTGACCATTTCCTCCCGCTGCCTGCACATAAGGATTCAGCCGCTTTCCCTTGAGGCCGATTCAATAGTGCACGCCCGTGAGGTTGCGGGCGCAGCGGTCTTAAGGGACCTCTTCCACGATATCCTGGAGGCCCTTGCCGCCCGAAATCTCCTTCAGGCGCTTGAAACGGCCGATGCCGTGGCAGACCTTAAGGACAGGGAGAAGCAGAAGTCTTTCTGCAGGCTGGCATCTGAGGATCTCCGCCGCATCTTCCTTGTACAGAAGACTCCGCAGTTGGCTGTCCTTCCCGAAGGGGAGGAGGACTGGTTCCGCCGTATGGCAGGGGCCTTCAAACCCACCTTCCCCCGAAAGGCAAATGAGGCGCTGGAGCGTGCCCTCACGCTTCTTGAGCGCAACGTAAACCAGAAAATCCTGTTCACAGACCTTGTGAGCAAACTATATATATCGCTATGAAAGATTATAGCAACGAATCAATCCAGTTCGACTGCTTCCGCGGCTGCACGGTAGTGACAGACGAGGAAACGGGAGAAAAAGATATACGCTACCGTCAGGGATGCTGCAAACTTGAGGTGTATGATACCCTTAAGGGCATAGCCCAGGAGCAGTGGGACGGCTACTTCGAGGTCCGTTTCAAGAACACCCGAAAGGGAATCTACGTGAACGCTTCCGGCCAGAGTATCAAAACCGGAGACCTTGTGGTGGTTGAGGCCGCAACGGGCCACGATTTAGGAATTGTAACCCTTGAAGGCCCCGTGGTTGCCCGCCAGATGAAGTGCAAGGGCGTTGATCCCTCCCAGCAGGAACTGAGGAAGATCTACCGCAAGGCGCGTCCCTTTGACATCCAGCGCTGGCAGGAGGCAATTGCCCGTGAGGAGGAGACTATGGTCCGCGCGCGCGTCCTTGCCGCCAACCTTGGCCTTGAGATGAAGATAGGTGACGTAGAATTCCAGGGAGACGGCACCAAGGCAATCTTCTATTACATTGCCGATGGCCGCGTGGACTTCCGCCAACTTATCAAGGATTTTGCGGAGGAGTTCCATATCCGCGTGGAGATGAAGCAGATTGGCGCCCGCCAGGAAGCCGGTCTCATAGGCGGCCTTGGCGTGTGCGGCCGTGAACTGTGCTGCGCCAACTACATAACGGAGTTCAAGTCCATCACAACCGCCGCCGCCCGCGTCCAGGACCTTTCCCTGAATCCCCAGAAACTGGCCGGCCAGTGCGGAAAACTAAAGTGCTGCCTCAATTATGAAGTAGCGGCTTACACCGATGCCCGCTCCCGCCTTCCCCGCGTTAACGAGCCTCTTGAACTTGAGGACGGCCAGGCTTTCCTTGTAAAGACGGACATCCTTGCCGGGATGCTGTACTTCTCCTATGAGAAGGGCTCCCTTGCAAAGGTTTATGGATTGTCGGCCGATGAAGTGAGGGAAATCCAGGCGATGAACCGCCGCGGAGAGCGTCCCGCCACGCTTCAGGAAGAGCCTGAGCGCTCTCCCGAGTTTATATCGGCCGTGGGTGACGATGCCATCAACCGGTTCGACCCTGAGAAGAAACGCAAGAAACGCCGCAAGAACAAGAAACGCCAGGCATAATGGGTCACGGAAAACTGAAAAAATTTGCCGAGAACGCTACCTTCCGCTGCCTCCTGCAGCCGGAGGCCTCTGCCGTGCTGGCTCCTAAGGCCCCCGGCTCCAAGGCTCTTGTCCTGAGGGATCATCCCATCAAGGGCAACTGGGGTAAGGAGATGTTCGGCAATGACCGTCCCATTGTCCTGGAACTTGGATGCGGCAAGGGGGATTATACCATAGCCCTTGCCCTGAGGCATCCAGAAATCAATTTTATAGGCGTTGACATCAAGGGCGCCCGCCTCTGGGCCGGAGCCAAATTCGCCACGGAGAATAATCTTCCAAACGTTGCGTTCCTTCGCACCAGGATTGAGTTCATAGGCGCTTTCTTCGGGCCTTCCGAGGTCTCTGAAATCTGGCTCACATTCTCCGATCCCCAGTTACGCGGCTCTGAAAACGCCAGGCTCTCGTCACCTATGTTTCTGGAGCGCTACCGCGGCTTCCTCCGCCCCGGCGGTATAGTCCATCTCAAGACTGACTCCAGGTATCTCTACGAATACACCCAGGCTGTATGTAAGGTCAATAACCTGAATGTATTCGCCTATGGTACAGATATTTATACCGACGGAGTACATGTCTCCAAACCGTCGGCTGCGCCGACCCCTCCCACTTCGTGGGCCCCTCCCTCTTACAAGGCCGAGGGTGGCCATGGGTTTGGAGACATGTACCCCGTCGGCGAGGAAGTGACATCGGTGCAGACGTTCTATGAGAAGATGTTTCTGGAGATGGGGCTGCCAATAACGTATATGGCGTTTACGCTGGAGCATGAGGGGGCATTTATCGGCCCCGGAGAGGCGTTTGACCACGATCATTGGCTTCAGGAGGAGGGCCCAAGACGTTCATTTTCGCATCAACCTAACAAAAAACAGTAATATGGCTAAACTGCTGTACACAATGGGAGAGGTGGCCGATATGCTTTCAGAGGCGCCGTCGGCCGTACGTTACTGGAGCAACTACTTTGAGAAGTACGTGAAGCCCCAGCGTAACGCAAAGGGCAACCGCCTGTACCACCCGGAGGATATAGAGACCCTGAAGCAGATCCAGTTTATGGTTAAGAATCAGGGGCTTACTCTGGAGGGGGCGATGCAGAGGCTTAGGGAGGACCACCGCAGCGTGGACCGCCGCGTGAAGGCCCTTGACAGCCTCAGGGCCATCCGTGAACAACTTGTGGCAGTGAGGGAGGTAATATGCAAGTAAAGGACATTGTTGGAGCAATAGAGGCCTTTGCGCCGCGCTGCGTGCAGGAAGGCTGGGACAACAGCGGGCTTCTCATAGGGAGTCCGGAGGATGAGGTGAAGGGCGTCCTGGTGGGGTTTGACTGCACGGTGGAACTCATTGAGGAAGCGGTTTCCAGGGGGTGCAATATGGTTGTGACTCATCATCCGCTCATTTTCCACGGTCTCAAGCAGATAGGGCCCGAGGATCCCGTGGGGGCAACCGTAATGGCTGCAATCCGCGGCGGGGTGGCGGTTTATGCCGCGCATACATCGGCCGATAAAGTGCCTGAGGGCGTAAGTTGGGCTATGGCCCTGAAACTGGTCCTTGAGGACATTGAGATCCTTGAGAAGGATGAGGCGGGGAACGGCCTCGGGTGTATCGGCACCCTGCCCCGGCCGCTTACGGGAAATGAGGCCCTGGAATATGTGGGGAAGGCTTTCGGCCTTACCGTTATCAGGAGTTCCAAGCCCCTGGAGGGGCTCATCAGCCGTGTGGCGGTGCTTGGCGGAAGCGGTGGGTCGGAGATTGAGTCGGCCCGTTGTGCCGGAGCGCAACTTTACATTACGGCCGATGTATCATATCACAATTTCTTTACCCGGGATGGCTTTATGGTGATGGATATAGGCCATTTTGAGAGCGAAGTTGACATTGTGGACATTTTGCTTACGCAAATACGGAAAAAATTTCCTAACTTTGCAAGCTATTCATCCGGCACGCTGGACAGGAGCAATCCCGTCCACTATTTTGTGATGCATAAATAAATCGATTTATTACATATGGCAACCAAAAAAACTACAGCAGCCAAGAAAGTAGAGGCTCCCATCGACAACAGGGAAACCTTCGTATCTCTCCAGAAGTCTTTTGGAGACTCCGAGATGAGCGTTGAGGAAAAACTCAAGACCCTCTATCAACTCCAGGCCGCAGATTCAGAGATTGACAAGATCATCCAACTCCGTGGCGCCCTCCCCGCAGAGGTAGAGGCCCTGGAATCAGAGATCGCAACCCTCAAGGAGCGCAGCGCTTCAATATCGGCCGTGGTGGACCAGCTCACCCGCAATATAGCCGATGCAAAACTCTCCATCGCAGAGCACGAGGGCACCATCCAGAAATACCAGCACCAGTTGGAGACCATCACCAACTCCCGCGAGTACGATTCCCTGAACAAGGAAATCGAGAACCAGGACCTTCTCCGTCAGATTGACGAGAAAACCATCAACGACACCCGATATGAGATTGGTGAGAAGAAGGCTGAACTTGACGATATCAAGGACCGCCTCACCATCCGTGAAGAGGACCTTGCCGCCAAGAAGGCCGAACTTGAGACCATCGTTGAGGAAACCGCAAAGGAGGAAGCCGTTCTCCGTGCACGCCGTGAAGAGTGCGCCGCCAAGATCGACGCCCGTACCATGAGCGCTTATGAGCGTATCCGCGCCAGCGTGAACAACCACCTTGCAGTTGTGGGTATCTACAACGGAGACTCCTGCGGAGGATGCTTCAACACCATCACTCCCCAGCGCCGCGTAGAGATTGCCTCAAACCGCAAACTCATCATCTGCGAGCACTGCGGCCGCATCATCATCAATCCGGAATTTGATGCCTAGGAAACCTCAGGAACCACTCAACCTTGAAGCCCTGATGGGGAACAAACCCCCTCAGGCGCTTGACGTTGAGGAGGCCGTGCTGGGAGCAATGCTGGTAGAACCGGCAACCATTGACGAATCAATGGAGGAGCTCAGCGCGGGATGTTTCTATGACCCCCGCCACCGCAAGATCTTTGAGGCAATGAGTGCTCTTGTGAATGAGCACGTGAGCATTGACATAGTAACGGTGAGCGAGAAACTGCGCTCCCGCGGAGACCTTGAGGAGATTGGCGGCCCTGTGGAACTTGCGCGCCTGTCCCAGAACATAGGCGCCGCGGCCCACATTGAGTACTACATCAAGATTCTCAAGCAGAAGACCATCCAGAGGGACCTCATTACGGCCTCCTACGATATCCTGAAGCAGTCCTTTGACGAATCCACCAATGTGGACGACCTGATTGACAACGCCCAGACCAAGGTCTTCGCCGCCATCCAGAACAACGTAAAGAGGGATGTCCAGGACATCGGGTCCATAATCAACTCCGTGCTGGACAACCTCCAGGAACTCCAGAACATCACGGGGCCTTCCGGCGTCCCTTCAGGCTATCCTTCCATTGACAGGGTAACCCAGGGGTGGCAGAAGAGTGACCTCATCATACTTGCGGCGCGTCCGTCCGTGGGTAAGACCGCATTTGCGCTGAATATAGCCCGCAATGCGGCCGTAGATGCAAATATGCCCGTTGCGGTGTTCTCCCTGGAAATGAGCGCCGACCAACTCGGAAAGCGTCTCATCACAACGGAAAGCGGCCTTTCCGGAGAAAAGATCAAGGGCGGCGTAAAACTGGAAACCTTCGAGTGGATCCAGTTGGAGGATACCCTGAAGCGCCTTGCAAAGGCACCCCTTTACATTGACGACACCCCCGGCATTCCCATAATGGAATTCCGCACCAAGGCAAAGCGCCTTGTAAAGCAGAAGGGCGTGAGGCTCATAGTGGTGGACTATCTCCAACTTATGCAGGGCCCTGTGGAACTAAGGGGTCTCCGTGAGCAGGAAGTTGCGGCCATTTCCCGTACCCTCAAGGCAACGGCAAAGGAACTGAATATCCCCATCATAGCGCTGTCACAGCTTTCCCGTAACGCGGTTCAGCGTACGGGCGGTATGGGTAAGCCCCAACTCAGCGACCTCCGTGAATCCGGTTCAATCGAGCAGGATGCCGATATGGTCATCTTCATCCATCGCCCGGATTTTGTAGGTATGAGCGACAACCCTGAGGACAAGGAGAAGGCATACATCGTGATAGCCAAGCACCGTAACGGCGAGGTGTGCGACATAGAGATGAAGTACAAGGCCGGCCAGGTGAAGTTTGTAGAGGCCGATCAAAGCCTTGACATCTATGCCCAGAGGGGCCCGGTGGCAAGCGCCGCCAATGAGCCCGCTCCCGGAGCAAGCTATCAGGATTTTGATTCGTCCCAGGATTTTTGATGAGAAGACTGACGCTTATACTGTGCACTTTGCTGGTTGCCGCCCTGGCATCGGCCCAGAACTGTTTCCCCACAAGCGGGGATCTTCCGTTCAAGGCGGGAGAGAAGATCAGGATGGGCCTTTACTTCAAATGGGGCGCGGTGAACACCGAGGTAGCAACCGGAGACCTTGCGCTGACGGAATCGGCCCTTAACGGAAAAAGCGTCTACAAGGCGTCCCTAATTGCCGACAGCGCGCCGTTTTTCAGCGTCTTCTACGATATGCACGAGCGTTTTGAGACCTGGTTCGCCCTTGACGCCGTGCGTCCCCTGAAGTACTACCGCAACACAAAGCAGGGGGACTACCGCGCCTTCAACAACTACATCTACGACTGGGACAAGAAGGAGATTCACGCCGATATCAACTTCGAGGGCAGGGGACAGCAGATTCTTGATATTCCCATCCACGACTGCGTGTGTGACATAACGTCCATCCTGTACCTTATAAGGACTATGGACTTTTCTTCGCTTACCACCGGCCAGAAGATACCTGTAAGCTTTGCAATAGACGATACCGTGTTTGATATCCGTCTCACATACCGTGGACGTGAGGCCGTGAAGACAAAGCGTCTTGGGAAGGTGAATTCACTAAGGTTCAGCTGCTCCGTTGTGTCAGGAGCAATGTTTGACGGTGAAACGGAGATGACTCTCTGGTTCTCCGATGACTCCAACCATATTCCCATAGGCTTTATGGCGCCCCTCAGGATTGGCTCAGTGCAGGGGTGGGTAAAGCAACTGGAAAACCTCAAATATCCCTTTGAAGCCCGCGTGAAATGAGTGAGAGCATCTCCCATAAAGGAAAGATAGTAAGTATCACCCCGCAGGTGACAACTGTTGCCTTCGTGCAGCACGGCGCCTGCTCCGAGTGCCACGCCGCGGGTCTTTGCAGCATGGGAGACGTTGCGGAAAAAGTGGTGGAACTCCCCACGGACCCTTATAACAAGCACGCTGTAGGTGATGAGGTGGAGGTCCTTCTCAAAGCCTCCATGGGCTTCAAGGCAGTGTACCTTGCATACCTTATACCCCTTATAATACTTCTTGCCGCAATCCTGGGGCTTATGTCCCTTGGGGTTGGCGAGGTTGTGGCCGGGCTTTCCGGCATTGCCGCGGTTGGAGTGTATTATCTCCTTCTGTGGCTTTTCCGCGGAAAACTTCAAAACGAGTACGTATTTACTATTAAACGATAAACTATGTCATCAACAATCATTTGGACGATTGCGGTGGTTACCGTGCTTGGCCTTCTGCTTGCCCTGGTCCTGTACCTCGTGGCACAGAAGTTCAAGGTTGAGGAGGATCCCCGCATCGACGAAGTCGAGAAAGCAATGCCCGGCGCAAACTGCGGCGGCTGCGGCTTCGCCGGCTGCCACGCTTTTGCAGAGGCTGCCGTGAAAGCGCCCAATCTGGACAACAACTACTGTCCGGTGGGTGGCAACGACACTATGGCAAAGGTAGCGGCCATCCTTGGCTACGAGGTAAAGGCCAAAGCCCCTATGGTGGCCGTGGTGAGGTGTAACGGCACCTGCGCCGTGCGCCCCAGGGTGAACGAATGGGGCGGCACTGAGTCCTGCGCCGTGAAAGCCCAACTGTATGCCGGAGACACCGGCTGCGCATACGGCTGCCTTGGCTGCGGAGACTGCGTGAACGCCTGCCAGTTCGGAGCCCTCTCAATGAACCCCGAAACCGGTCTTCCGGAAGTGGATGAGGAGAAGTGCACCGCCTGCGGCGCCTGCGTGAAGGCCTGCCCCAAGAAGGTCATCGAATTAAGGCCCAAGGGCCCCCGCGGTATGCGTGTGTTCGTGAGTTGCCTTAACCGTGATAAGGGTCCCGTTGCAAAGAAGGCGTGTGCATCGGCCTGCATTGGCTGCGGCATCTGCGCCAAAACCTGCACCCACGATGCCATTGTGGTGGAAGGCAACATCGCCTATATTGATGCGTCCAAGTGTAAACTTTGCCGCGAGTGCGAGGCAATGTGCCCCACCGGCGCCATCCACGGCGTGAATTTCCCCAAGCCGCTGGACAAGGACGCCATCAAGGAGCGTATTAAAATCCGTAACCAGAAAGCGAAGGAGGCTGCAGCAAATGAGTAAGAGAACATTCTCCATCGGCGGTGTTCATCCGCACGACAGCAAGATTTCAAGGGGCTGCCCCATTTGCCCCCTGCCTCTTGCCCCCACAGTGTATATTTCTGTGGCACAGCATATTGGCGCACCCTCCGTTCCCTGTGTTGCCGTTGGTGACAAGGTGAAGGTGGGCCAGGTGATCGCAGAGCCCGGCGGCTTTGTGAGCGCCTTCATCCATTCCTCAGTTTCAGGAACCGTTAAATCTATCGGCCCCCGCCCGGACCTTGCCGGACGTCCCGTTACGCACATTGAGATTGCCGTCGAGGGTGACGAGTGGGCCGATGGCATTGACACCACCGATACCCTTGTCACTGAGATTCCTTCAGACAACAAGGCAATTGTGGAGAAGATCCGCCTTGGCGGCGTTGTGGGCCTTGGCGGCGCAACATTCCCCACTCACGTGAAACTTTCCCCGCCTCCCGGATCCAAGTGCGAGAGGGTCATCATAAACGGCTGCGAATGTGAACCTTACCTCACATCCGACTTCCGCACCCTCCTTGAAAAGGGAGAGCAGGTGGTGGTTGGAGCCGCTATCCTGAGGCAGGTGATGGGAAACGTTCCCTGCACCATCGCAATTGAGGAAAATAAGCCCGAAGCCATCTCCCATATCCGTGAGGTCATTGAGAAACTTGGATATGAGGGCATTGAGGTGATGGAGATGAAGATGATGTATCCGCAGGGAGGTGAAAAGCAACTCATAGATGCCGTTATGCACCGTCAGGTGGGTTCCGGCGCCCTTCCTATCAGTGTGGGCGCCGTTGTCCAGAATGTTGCAACCGCCCTGGCGGTCTATGACGCCGTCCAGAAGAACAAGCCCATCGTTGACAACTCCGTAACCGTAACCGGCGAGTGCTTCCCCAACCAGGCCAACCTCCTGGTTCGCGTAGGAACGCCCCTCCGTTATATCCTGGACTACCTTGGAGGTATTCCGGCCGATGCCGCAAAGGTTATAAGCGGCGGCCCTATGATGGGACGCGCCGTTGCAAACCTTGACGCAGCAACGGTAAAGGGAACAGGTGCGCTCCTTCTTCTCACCGAGGCCCAGACACGCCGCGCTCCGGAATCCGAATGTATCCGCTGCGGCCGCTGCGCCGATGCCTGCCCTATGGGTCTTGAACCCTTCCTTCTCCAAAAGTTGTCCCGTAACTCAGATGTTGAGGCGCTGGAGGCGAATGCCGCCCACGACTGCATCGAGTGCGGCTGCTGCCTGTATTCCTGCCCTGCCAACATCCCTCTGCTGGACTGGGTACGTCTGGGTAAAGGCCTGGCGATGGGTGCCATTCGCGCCCGTGCCGCCGCCGCAAAGGCCGCCGCTGAAGCCGCTAAAAAGTAACTGACTATGGAAAAGTTGTTAGTATCTCCCAATCCCCATATCCACGCTCCGGTTTCCACCAAGAGCCTTATGCGTGACGTTATTATCGCGCTTATTCCCGCGGTAATATGCTCCTTCGTATTCTACGGATGGAGAGAGATCCTTCTGATGGCGGTGAGCGTTGCATCCTGCGTGCTGCTTGAGTGGGCCATCACAAAGTATATGCTCCGGAAGCCCTCCACCATCGGGGACCTTTCCGCAGTCATTACGGGTATCCTCCTGGCCCTGAACCTTCCCTACACCACGCCCTGGTGGGTGGTGATGATAGGTGCGGTGGTCGCCATCGGCGTTGCCAAGATGACATTCGGCGGTATCGGCCAGAATATATGGAATCCCGCCCTTGTGGGCCGTGTTTTCCTGCTTGTTTCCTTCCCCACTTATATGACCACCTGGGGCGCTCCCAAGGGCGTTGTGGATGCCGTTTCCGGTCCCACTCCGCTTGGCGCAATCCAGGAAGGCCTTATGCAGGGGGCTTCCGTTCAGGAACTTACATCGGCCTTCAATTACAGGGACCTTCTGTTCGCAAACCTTGGAGGCAGTGCAGGTGAGGCCTGCGCCCTTGCTCTTCTTGCAGGCTTCGTGTACCTCTGCTGCCGTAAGGTAATCAAGCCCTGGATTACCCTCAGCATCTTTGGAACGGTGGCTCTCACTTCCCTCATTTTC
The DNA here is from genome assembly GCA_900319485.1 of uncultured Bacteroidales bacterium. Taxonomy (GTDB): domain Bacteria; phylum Bacteroidota; class Bacteroidia; order Bacteroidales; family UBA932; genus Cryptobacteroides. Next base: position 18,208 of record ONOQ01000022.1, read on the forward strand.
TGGGGAATCGATCCTACCCGTTTCACGGATCCCCTGTTCAACCTCCTCACCGGCGGTCTTGTCCTTGGCGCCTGCTTTATGGCAACGGACTATGTGACCTCGCCTATGAGCCTCTGGGGCGGCGTGATCTTCGGCGTGGGAATCGGCTTCCTTACAATGATGATCCGTTACTTCGGCTCCTATCCGGAGGGCGTTTCATTTGCCATTTTGATTATGAACTCTGTGGTGCCGCTTCTCAACATGTGGTTTCACCAGAAAAAATTCGGGAGGAAATAGCGTATGGCAGCAAAATCCAATCTTACCAATATGGTGCTTGTCCTTGGGCTGGTGTGCCTTGCGTGCAGCGCGGTCCTTGGCGGCGCGTATGTTATAACCAAGGCTCCAATTGAGGCTGCGGCCGCTGCAAAGACGCAGGCCGCCGTTGCACAGGTGCTTCCGCATTTCGAGACTCTTGAGTATAATGCCGATGACCATTATTATACGGCAAAGGACGGCGAGGCCGTTGTGGGTTATGCAATTGAATCCACTGTGGTAGGCTTCGGCGGCCCCCTGTCGCTGATGGTTGGCGTAACTGTGGACGGGGTTGTGTACAACACTTCCGTGCTTTCACATTCTGAGACTCCCGGCCTTGGCGCAAAGTGCTCCACGGATGCAAAGTTCATGGATCAGTGGAGGGGATTTGACCCCGCCGTCAAGAAACTTTCCGTGAAGAAGGACGGCGGTGACGTAGATGCCATCACGGCTTCCACAATCACTTCCAGGGCATATACCCTTGCAGTGGAGAATGCCCTGAAGGTGTTTGACGGCCTGGAACCGGACGAGGTTATTGAAGAAGATGAACCCCTAACAGAAGAAGGAGGACAGGACAATGAGTAAATTCAAACTTCTGACAGACGGGCTTGTAAAGAACAACCCCACCTTTGTGCTCCTGCTGGGTATGTGCCCCACGCTGGCCACAACAACATCGGCCATAAACGGCCTCTCTATGGGCCTCGCTACACTCTTTGTGCTGGTCCTTTCAAATATGGCAATCTCCCTCATCGCTCCGGTTGTGCCGGATAAGGTGCACATCCCCGTGTACATTGTGGTGATTGCCACGTTTGTGACCCTGCTTCAGTTCCTTATGCAGGCCTACACCCCCGCTATGTACGAGACCCTTGGCCTTTTCATCCCGCTCATCGTGGTGAACTGCATAGTCCTCGGACGTGCCGAAGCCTTTGCCAATAAGCACGGCGTAGGGGAGAGCGCGCTGGACGGAATAGGCGTGGGCCTGGGTTTCACCTGCTCGCTTACCGTTCTTGGCCTTGTGCGTGAGATCCTTGGCTCCGGAAGCGCGTTCGGCTGGAGTTTCACCGGCGGCGCAGACGGTATGCTGGCATTCGTGATGGCTCCCGGCGCATTCCTGTGCCTTGGCTATCTTATGGTACTGTTTAACAAATTCCTCAAAAAGAACAGCTAGGCTATGGAGTACTTTCTCATAATAATATCGGCAATATTCGTTAACAATATTGTCCTGGCCCAGTTCCTGGGTATCTGCCCCTTCCTTGGCGTTTCCAACAAACTTTCCACCGCTACGGGTATGTCCATGGCCGTGTGCTTTGTGATTACCCTGGCAACGCTGGTGACATATCTCATCAACAAGTACCTGCTGGTTCCGTTTGGAATTACCTTCCTCCAGACCATCGCCTTCATACTTGTGATTGCGGCCCTGGTCCAGATGGTGGAGATTGTGCTCAAGAAGGTTTCCCCGTCGCTGTATCAGGCCCTGGGTATCTTCCTGCCCCTTATCACCACCAACTGCGCGGTTCTGGGTGTTGCCATCAACGTGGTGACCAAGGAGTTTGCGTTTGTTCCCGGCGGTATGCTCAACCTCGGCCAGGCACTGGTATACGCCTTTGCCACATCCCTCGGTTACGGCCTTGCAATGGTGATATTTGCGGGTATCCGTGAGCACCTTGCCCTTATGAACGTTCCCAAGAGTTTCAAGGGCGTTCCCATCGCAATCATTTCCGTGGGTATCCTTGCCCTGGCCTTTATGGGCTTCAGCGGAATGGTGAAGTAGCCTTGGCTGGAAACTCGCTGAGTTTCAGTTATTTACTTATTTACGGGTGCACCTGCTGGTGCACCCGATTTTGCGTAACGCGCTGAGTTGCAGGTGTTTATGTGCCAGGCGCTATTGAATGTCGCAGGTCAGATAGCAAAACGTCGCAAGTCTGCAAAAAACGGCGGACCTGCGACGGTATTTTGCTTCTGTGGCCGATTTCCGTCGCAGGTGGCGCAAAAAACGCAGACCTGCGACGGAATGGCGAGTGACCTGCGACGGTTCGGCCGGTGACCAGCGACGTTTTGGCCGGTGACCTGCGACGGTTTAGAGTGAAAAGTTGTATCTTTGCATCCTGATATGACCTGGTGGTTACTGGCATTCTGCTCTGCGGCCCTTCTGGGCGGCTATGACTCCTTCAAGAAGATATCCCTGAAGGACAATGCCGTGGTGCCGGTGCTGCTGCTGAACACGGTTTTATCGGCCCTTATCTTCTCCCCGTTCCTGTTCGCTACCGGCTGGGGAGGATGGTCCGTGCAGAAGTTTATACTCCTCAAAAGCGCGCTGGTTCTCAGTTCCTGGATGGCGGGGTACTTTGCAATGAAGAACCTGCCGCTCACCATAGTGGGGCCCATCAACGCTACGCGGCCTGTGCTGGTGCTGCTGGGTGCCATCTTCATCTTTGACGAGCACCTCAATGCCCTGCAGTGGGGCGGCGTGATCCTTGCCATGGTGGCGTATTTCCTTATGCGCCTGAGCGGGCACAGGGAGGGCATAAAACCGGGAAACAAGTGGCTGGTATGCCTTATCCTGGCCGTGATCCTTGGTGCCGCCAGCGGTCTGTATGACAAATTCCTGATGTCTCCGGAGCGTCTTGGACTTGACCGCAGTCAGGTTCTGGCATGGTACACGCTGTATCAGGCAGGGATGATGGCTCTGGTGTTGGTTTTCCTCTGGCTTCCGGTACGGCATAAAACCACTCCTTTCCGCTGGGACTGGTCCATCCCGTTTATCAGCATCTTCCTCTGCGGGGCCGATTACCTCTATATGCAGGCCCTATCCCAGCCTGACGCACTCATAGCCGTAGTGTCAATGATCCGCCGCGGCAGCGTGCTGGTGAGTTTTGCTATCGGCGCTTTCATCCTGAAAGAAAAGAACATCCGCTCCAAGGCCCTGGACCTCATACTTCTCCTTGCCAGTATGGTCCTTCTGTACTTCGGCTCCCGGTAATCTCCCACATTGTAATGCCGATGATTACCCACATTGTAATGCCGATGCGGTGGGGCTTAACTGTCTTATTTTCAGGTATTTACGCAATCATTTGGGATTACCGGTAATCCCAAACACCTCTGTAACGTGCTGTGTGTCAACAACTTAGCTTACACCAGAAACATTATACAAAAAGAAGACCCGGCCTGGTCTTCTTTTTGTGATTCCGTTGGGATTCGAACCCAAGACCCACAGCTTAGAAGGCTGTTGCTCTATCCAACTGAGCTACGGAACCATCCTCAATTGGACTGCAAAGTTAGTTATTTTTCCGCTAATTGCAAACGTAGCGGCCCTACTGCACAAAACCGGCGAAGTACCCTGCAAAGAACACGTTTGTGATAAGATAGCCGATGATTGTGGATACAAGAACGCATATCAGTCCAGGCATCATAAAACTGTGGTTCAGAAGGTATTTGCCGATAACCGTGGTGCCGGAGCGGTCGAAGTTAACGGTGGCGATATCGGAAGGATAGTTGGGGATGAAGAAGTAGCCGTACACGCTGGGAAGCACGCCAAGGAGCACGGGGCCGGCGATTCCCAGTTCATAGGCCAGAGGCAGCATAGCCACAACCACGGCGCCCTGGGAGTTGATGAGAACTGATACCAGGAAGAACACGAACGCAATGCTCCAGGGGTAGTTGGTGACAAGGCCGGTGAGCATTTCCTTCATCTGGTCCATATAGTTTCCAAAGTAGGTATCGGCCAGCCAGGCGATGCCGTAGATTGCCACCACGGCCACCATTCCGGACTGCCACACTGCGCCTGCGACGGCCTTCTTGGGCTGGGCCTTGCAGAAGATTATGTTGGCGGCCGCGGCCGTGAGCATTATGATCTGGATGCAGATGTTCATCTTGGGAAGATTGATGGTCTTTGCAAGCGAAACCCCGTCAATCTTAATCATCTGGCAGAAAGCGAATCCCACTATCACAAGGAGGGCGCCCAGGAACACGAATACGGAAGCCTTAGCCTCTTTGGTGATTTCCTTGTCAAGGGTGGTGGCGCTGTGGCCGTACATATACTGGTACATCTCGGGATCGGCCTTACGGGCAAGGAAGTCGGGGTCCTTGTCAAGGTCCTTGCCTCTCTTATAGGACGCAGCCGCGGCGCACATAAGGCCGCAGACACAGGCGGGGATTGTAACCATCAGGACCTGGGGGATACTCACCATATAGCCGTTGGCGTTTGAAATTGTAACAAATGCCACCACGGCCGCCGCAATGGGAGAGCAGGTGATGCCCACCTGGGAGGCCACGGAGGCCACGCCGCAGGGGCGCTCGGGGCGGATATTCTTTTTGAGGGCTATGTCACAGATGATGGGCATTATGGTGTAGACCACGTGGCCGGTGCCAACCAGGACGGTAAGGAAAAACGTCACAAGGGGACCCAGGAAAGTGATGTGCTGGGGGTTCTTACGGAGCATTTTCTCTGCAATCTGGATCATCCAGTCCATACCGCCGGATGCCTGCAGGGTGCCGGCGCAGGTGACGGCCGCGATGATGATATAGATAACGTCTGTGGGAGGCGTGCCGGGTTTGAGGCCAAAGCCAAACACAAGGATTGCAAGGCCGATACCGCTTATTGCTCCAAGGGCCAGGGACCCGTAGCGGGAGCCTACGTACAGTGCTGCCAGGACGATGAGCAGCTCGATGATCATAGTGAAAGTCATAGTGCCAATGTGGTTTGCGACCGCTAATATACAAAAAAACGGCGACAATCATTGCAGGCGCGCGCTTGCTATTGTGATTAATTTTTCTGAAATTCGCATTATGGAATCTTCAGTACTGCGTCTTGCACGTAAGCCCATAGAAAATGTGCGAGTGGGTTTTATCGGCCTTGGGATGAGAGGTCCCGGCGCCGTGGAGCGTTTCATTTCCCTGGAACACGCCACGGTGGCGGCTCTCTGTGACCTGTATCCCGGTCCTGTGGCCGATGCTCAGAAGATCCTCTCCTCTCACGGCTGCGCTCCGGCAAAGGAGTTTGTGGGCCCTGACGCCTGGAAGCGCCTCTGCGAACTCCCGGACCTTGACCTTGTGTACGTGGCGGCCCCCTGGCAACTTCACGCCGCAATGGGCGTATATGCTATGGAATGCGGCAAGAACGTGGCCCTGGAGGTCCCTGCAGCCACCACCGTGGAGGAATGCTGGGCGCTTGTGGATACCGCGGAGCGCACGCGTATGCACTGTATGATGCTGGAGAACAGCTGCTACGATTCCTTTGAGATGACCTGCCTCAGGATGGCCCGTGAGGGCGTTTTTGGAGATATCGTCCACGTTGAGGGCGGGTACTGCCACAACCTCTCAACCTACTGGGACAAGTACCGCGACGACTGGAGTATGCGCTTCAGCGCAGAGCACCACGGGGACGTTTATCCAACGCATGGTATCGGCCCTCTCTGTCAACTTCTGGATATCCACCGCGGGGATAAACTCTCATATCTTGTGTCTATGGATTCGGCGGCAATTGCCGGTCAGGCTGCGGCCGATTCCCGCTACGGCGCCGGAAATGTTTCATTCTCTAACGGAGACATCACTTCCACCCTCATCCGCACCGCCCGCGGCCGCAGCATCCTGCTTCAGCATTCGGTTATGACTCCCCAGCCCTACAGCCGCCTGTACCGCATTTATGGCACCGGCGGCTATGCCAACAAATACCCTGTTCCCGGCTTTGTCTTTGACAGCGGAAAGGAGTATATGCCGGAGGAAGAAGTATCGGCCCTTCTTAAGCGTTACAAGCATCCCGTTTGGCAGGAACTTGAAGAGAAAGCCCTCACCGTTGGCGGGCACAACGGCATAGACTATATAATGGACTACCGCCTTGTGGAATGCCTCCACAAGGGCCTTCCGCTGGATATGGACGTGTATGATGCGGCCGAATGGAGCAGCATCGTGGAACTCTCTGAAAAGTCCATCCTTGGCGGCTCCGTCCCCGTTCAGGTCCCGGATTTCACCAGAGGCCGATAATTTCCCTGCCCACAGTCATAATCCACCTCACTGGCCCTGGCGATTAACTGCTTGATAAACAACACGTTAATATAATCTGATTGTGCACACAGCGCAATCAGAATTGCGTAATGCACTGACAATCAGTTGCTTGGCTGCCGGGCGCCATTCAGGAACAATCAGTGGAGTCTAAACCACTGACACACAGCACGTTACAGAGGTGTTTGGGATTACCGGTAATCCCAAATGATTGTGTAAAAGGCTGAGAATAAGCCGGTTGGGCTCCACTGCATCGGCATTACAATGTGGGTGGGGGAGCGGAAGCCCGGGGCTTCATAGTTGCTCCGAAACCCTTTGAAACGTTTTCCGAAACGGGGGGTGTTTCGTATGCAAAAATTCATTAACTTTGCATAGATAACACTATCATTCAAATGGAACCACTTGAAATTGTAAAACTTTTTGCCATTCAGGGCAATGTAAAGGAGATCAAACCCCTTGGGAACGGCCTTATCAACGACACCCTTCTGGTGAAGACCGACGGCCCCGAAGATTACGTGCTTCAGAGAATCAACAACGCCATTTTCCAGGATGTGGAACTGCTCCAGCACAATATTGACTGCGCCACTGCCCATATCCGCCGCAAGGGCCAGATGTCCCTTACCTTCATCCCCTGCAGGGAAACCGGCAAGACCTACTGGACAGACGGTACTCAGTACTGGCGCGTCTCCATCTTCATCAAGAACGCCTTCACGTATGAAACCGTGAATCCGGAGTACTCCTACTACGCCGGAAAGGCTTTCGGCGCCTTTGAGGCAATGCTCTCCGATATCCCGGATACCCTTGGCGAGACCATCCCTGACTTCCACAATATGGAACTCCGCGCCCGCCAGTTACACGAGGCCGTGAAGGCCGATAAAGCCGGCCGTATGGCGGAGCCTGAGGTGAAGGCCATCCTTGAGGACCTCCTTCCCTACGAGGAGGAAATGTGCAAGGCGGAGCGTCTTTACCGTGAAGGAAAACTCCCCAAGCGTATCTGCCACTGCGACACAAAGGTGAACAATATGCTCTTTGACAAGGACGGCAACATCCTCTGCGTCATAGACCTTGACACCCTTATGCCAAGTTTCGTGTTCAGTGACTTCGGAGACTTCCTCCGCACCGCGGCAAACACCGTTGCGGAAGACAGCCCTGAGGTGGAAAAGGTGGATTTCAGGATGGATATCTTCGAGGCCTTCGCAAAGGGCTATCTGGAGAGCGCAAACGTGTTCCTCACCCCCATCGAAAAGGAGAACCTCCCTTACGCCGCCTGCCTGTTCCCCTATATGCAGGCCGTGCGTTTCTTTGCCGATTACATCAACGGAGACACCTACTACAAGATCAAATACCCGGAGCACAACCTCGTTCGCACCCGCAACCAGGTTGCCCTGTTCCACGCCGCTATGGCAAAGGTTCCCGCAATGAAAGAATTTATTGAAAAGATATGAAACTAAGAGCCATCATCTTATCGGCCGCCTTCCTTGCCGCCGTTTCCTGCAGCCAGTCTGCAAAGATTATCAAGACCCCCGTTCCTCCCCGTCCTGCGGGCCAGGAGAGTATGCTCCAGTTTGCCGCAGAGCCCATCGCTGATGTAGGTATCGGCGTAGTCGGCCTTGGAGACCGCGGTTCAGGCGCAGTCCATCGTCTTTCATATGTTCCCGGCAGCCACGTCGCAGCCATCTGTGACGTTGAACCCGACAGGGCTGAGAAAAACCTCAAGGTCCTGGAAAGCCGCGGAATGACTGCAAAGGTTTATGCCGGTGACGAGGAAGTTTACAAACAACTCTGCGAAGACCCTGACGTAGACCTTGTCTACATCTGCACTGACTGGATTCACCACGTTCCCGTGGCTCTCTACGCAATGGAGCACGGAAAGCACGTTGCCCTGGAAGTTCCTTCGGCAGAAACCCTCCAGGCCTGCTGGGACCTTGTGAACACCTCCGAGCGCACCCGCAAGCACTGTATGATACTTGAGAACTGCTGCTACGACTTCTTTGAACTCACCGCCCTCACAATGGCGCAGCAGGGTGTTTTCGGCGACATCATCCACGTGGAAGGCTCCTACCACCACAACCTTGATCCCTACTGGGACAACTACTGGCACAACTGGCGTCTGGAATTCAACCAGAAGCACAGGGGAGACCTCTATCCCACCCACGGATTCGGCCCCGTCTGCCAGGCCCTCGATATCCACCGCGGAGACCGTCTCACCACCCTTGTGGCTATGGATACGGATCCTTTCAACGGCCCCAAGCACGTTGAGAAGCGCACCGGTAAGCCCTGCACGGATTTCCAGAACGGTGACGAGACCATGACTATGATCCGCACCGCCAAGGGCAAGAGCATCCTCATCGAGCACGACGTAATGACCCCCCGTCCCTATGACCGTATGTACCAACTTGTGGGCACTGACGGCTATGCCGCCAAGTATCCCGTGGGCCAGATATGCCTGAGGACAGAGGCTACCGGAGAGGTGGACTACGAAGACCTTGAGTTTGAGAAAGTCTATGAAGGCGACGACCTTGAGGAACTTATGGCAAAGTACCGCAACCCCATCCTCACCCCTGAACTGGAGGCTCTTGCAAAGGAGGTTGGCGGCCACGGCGGAATGGACTTCATTATGGACTACCGCCTTATCTACTGCCTGAACAACGGCCTGCCGCTGGATATGGACGTGTATGACCTTGCCGAATGGTGCTGCGTGACGGAACTCTCCAGGATCTCAATCGAGAACGGCTGCGTTCCCGTTGAAATCCCGGACTTCACACGCGGTGACTGGGACAAGATCCAGGGCTTCAGTTACGCCTTCGCAGACTAGCGCGGGCTCACTGAAAGAAGCAGGTTCAACTGCTGGGAAACAGCAGACGTGAAATCTTCACCTGATGCGGGGATGGTATCCTGAAGGATGCCGTCCTCGCATTCTATAGATATGGCCGATACCCCGACGTAAGCCATCCTGTAGAAGTCCTGAAGGGAAGGATAGACGTAGAAGAAATTGTAGTCGTCCCTTGTCTGGATGAGCGATATCTCCGAGCCGTCGCGGAGGGTGAACCTGACCGGGGCGTCGTAGGGGATATGATGCTTTTCTCCTGTGCCGATGACAACTGCAAGGTCAAGGTCTTCCTCTCCGGTGTTCTTGTAGTAGAGGTGGGAGAGGATGACGTTGTAGTCAAGGCTGCTGCCGCGGGCTACGATGGGATTTGACGTTGTGAGGATGCTGCCGGCGCTGTCTGTGCGGCCTGCAATGGTGGCCGATAGTTCGATGGTGCTCTCGGATGCCTTCAGGATGGCCTCGCAGTGGGATTTGAGAAGTTTTGCGAATTCGTCCTGGGCGAAGGTAGCCTGAACGTAGTCGTCCGGATTCCAGCCCGTCACAAGGTCTATGGATTTGATACCACGTATCATTTTTTCAATGTCGGCGGGCTCTGCGGCGTACTTGAGACGGTTCACGAAGAGGCCGTCTTCCCTGCGCCTCTTGGTTGCGGAATCCTGGCCTATCTGGTCCAGGCGCACGAACTTCCCGGAGGGGAGCGTGGCCGACATCTTCACGCCCTTCGGCGTAACCACGGATTCCTTCTGGATGAGGTTGATGTACAGAAGATATACGGACGATCCGTCAGGGAGCCCCACAAGTTCAACCCTTGCCTCGGAGGGGATATCGGCCAGTTTTATGGCCTCGTAGTCCGTGGATATGTGGGTGAAACCGCCGCTGCGGTAGTTTGTGCGGATCTGCTGGGAAAACGCGCTGCAGCAAATGAGGGCTGCCAGGATGCTTACTAGTACTTTTTTCATAATGTCAAATTCCACTGCAAATATACACTTTCTGTACCAAATAGCAGCACTCTTTAGATATTCAATTAATTTTTGTAAATTTGTAGGCTAAATATAGAATATTTAAAACAAACGATAAAGCTATGAAGAGATTCCTACTCTCATCCCTTATGATTCTGGTGTCCGTTCTGGCAGTGGCGCAGTCGGCATCAATGCTTTCAATGGCCCGCGAAGAACTTGACAAGCGCGGCCTCACTGAGGCAGAGGTCCGTACCCGCCTTATGGCAGAGGGCATCAACCCCGACACCATCCCTCCTACAGATTATCCCAAGTACCAGGGCCGCGTTATGGCCATCATCAATGCGATGCAGGCGGAAAAAGCCGCTGCAAATCAGCCCGCAGCCACAACTGGCGGCGCTGCTGAAGGCGGTGCAGCGCCGGTGGCGGCAGCCACCCCTACCGTCATCGAGGTAGGTCCGGTGTCGCCGGACGACGTTCCCCAGACCACAATAGGTGAAGCAGCCGCCGAGAGCGCCTTGGAAGAGGCCCTTGACGAGGCAAATGTCTCTCCTACCGCAGGAAATGACATCTACGGCCACTCCATCTTCACCGGCAAGTCCCTGGACGTTTTCCGCACCACTGACGGCGCCCAGGCTCCGGATACTTACATCCTTGGAGAAGGTGACGAAGTCCATATTTCAATCTTCGGTTCCTCCCAGACTGAAATCCACCAGAGGATATCCCCGGACGGCTCCATCCAGCCCGCAGGCTCCACCAAGATCTTCCTCAAGGGAATGACACTTGCCCAGGCCCGCGCAGCCATCCGCAGTAAACTCTCCCACCACTATTCCTTCCGCCCGGACCAGATTGCCGTTACCATCACCACAGCCCGTACCATCACGGTGAGCATCTTCGGTGAGGTTGGCGTACAGGGCGGTTTCACCCTCAGCGCCCTCAACACCGCCTTCAACGCCCTTGCAGCGGCAGGCGGCCCCACCGCTCAGGGTTCCATCCGTAACATCCAGCTCTCCCGTGCCGGTAAGACCACCCGTCTGGACCTTTACCAGTATATGACAAATCCCACCGCGGGCCTTCCCTATGACCTCCAGAACAACGATGTCCTCTTTGTTCCTATCTCCCAGAAGATAGTTACCATTGAAGGCGGCGTAAAGCGTCCTATGAGGTATGAGATGATTGAGGGAGAAGACCTTGCAAAACTCATCGAGTACGCCGGCGGCCTTACCTACGACGTATATCCGGAGTTTGTCCAGATTGAGCGTCATATGGACGGTGAGATCAGTTACCAGGAATATAAACTCAAGTCCGTTATGGGCGGGGACCAGAAGGTTTCCCTGGAGCCCGGAGATATTGTGAGGATTAAATCGGCCGCACGCCCTCTTGAGAACTTTGTAACCATCAAGGGTGACGTCTACTACGGCGGCAATTTCGACTACGACCAGAACAAGAGCCTGAAGCGCCTCATCGAGAAAGCGGAACTCAAGTATACCGCCCGCAAGGACTATGTCTTTGTGGAGCGCACCGCCCCCGACGAGACCGTTGAGGTCCTCACCGTTCCTTTCCCCGGAGAAAACGGCAACCCGGATTTCCAACTGGAGCAGAGGGATGTGGTGACCGTCCTTGCACTTGACAGTTACCTTGAGAAATGGACCGTGGGCGTAAGCGGAGAAGTCCGTAACCCCTTCGAGCGCACCTTCGGCCTCAACGACGTAATGACCCTTGGCCAGGCAATCGAACTTGCCGGCGGCCCCAGCCACAGCGCCCGTCTGGACTTTGTGTACGTGGAGCGTACGCGCCCTGACCAGACCGTTGAGATCCTTACCCTCCCGTTCCCCGAAAAGGATTCCGAGAGTTACGACTTCCCGCTGCAGGCAAAGGACAAGATCCGCGTACTCAGCCTCACCTCCTTCCGTGACGTGGACCAGATTTCCGTCCAGGGCCAGGTGCGCGCTCCGTTCACCCGCAGTTTCAGCCTCAACGACCGTATGACCGTGAGCCAGGCCATCGAATACGCAAACGGCCTCAAGCCCAGCGTGTTCCCCGTTGCATACATCACCCGCACGGATATCACCAACCCTGAAAAGAAGGAATACATCCGCGTAGACCTCACCAAGGACGGTGAAACCCTCCTGCAGCCCGGCGATGTCCTGAACGTGTACGACAACACCACTTACACCAATATCGGCGAGGTCCGTGTAAGCGGCGCCGTGAAGAACTCCGTGGGCGTAACCTACGATCCTTCCATCACCGTTCACGACCTTATTATGATGGCCGGCGGCTTTGCAGTTGGCGCAGCCTATGACAAGGTCCAGGTGTTCCGCGTGAACATCTCCAAGAGCGACGAAGTCCAGTACGACCTAATCACCCTCACGGTTGACGAGGACTACAACCCCATCGACAAAAACTTCGTCCTCCAGCCCTATGACCATATCGTGGTGCGTATGACCCCCAACTTCGCAACAGACCGCGTGGTTGAGATCAACGGCCGCGTAAGGTATCCCGGCGTATACGTTCTCAACGATTCCCGCACTCACCTTTCTGAGATCATCAAGATGGCCGGCGGCCTCCTGGACGATGCCGATCCTTATTCCAGCATCTTCCGTACTTACCGCAACCGCGGCCGTATCGGCATAGACCTGAAGAAGGCCAAGAGCCATCCCAGGAATATGAAGCACGACCCCATCCTTATGGCCGGCGACGTCCTCAACGTGAACCGCCAGGAGAACACCGTGATAATCCGTCCTACAGGTACCCTTATGAACCAGTATGTCGCGGAGGATTTTGTCAGCGACCAGAAGAACGTTGTGTTCAAGGGCCGTCACACCGCAGCCTGGTACATCAAGAATTACGCCGGCGGATTTGACAAGTATGCCGACAGAAAGAGCGTAACCGTCACCCTTCCCAACAACCAGTCCAAGGGCACCAAGCAGTTCATCTTCCGCGCCACTCCTATCGTGGAGCCCGGAAGCGTGATCACCCTCAAGATGAACCAGGACAAGATTGATGACAGAAACCGCAAGATGGAAGAGCCCAAGACCAAGGTTGACATTGAAAGCGTAGCGGCAAAGACCCTGTCCTCCGTAACGTCCATCATCTCCGTCATCATCCTGTCAAGGAACCTTCTCAGGACAACAAACTAGCAGCGTATGGACCAGAACAATCAGTACAACAACCCCGCGGTTGAGGAGGAGGAAGGCATTGACATAATGGCCCTTGTCAGGAGCCTCTGGGATGGCCGCAAGACCATTCTCATAGTAACCGGAGTGTTCATCTTCCTGGGCCTTATAGCCGCCCTCACTATGAAACGCACCTATACCGTGTCCACCACCATGGTGCCCCAGATGAGTTCTTCCAGGAACTCCTCCCTGGCTTCCCTGGCTTCCCTGGCCGGTATGGACCTGGGGATGACCCAGACCGCAGAACTTTCACCCCTCGTATATCCCCAGATCGTGGAGAGCGTTCCCTACAGGGTGGAACTTATGCACGCGCCGCTTCATTTTGAAAAGGCCGATACAGCCGTATCGCTCCTTACCTATGCAAAGGATTATATGAAGCCAAGTGTATTTGCCACCATTAAGAAATACACCATCGGCCTTCCTTTCCTTCTGCTCTCAAAGATGAGCAAACCCAAGGATGTGGTGCTTCCCGAAGGCTGGGAGCCCGGCGCCGGAAACGCTGAGCCAAGGCCCTACACCGTCACCAAGGATGAGGAGAAGATGCTGAAATACCTTGCTGCTGCAGTTAACCTTGCCGTGGACAAGAAGGAAGGCTATCTTACCCTTACCGTAAACGGTATGGAGCCCGTCCAGACCGCAGACCTTGCCATCAAGGCGCAGGAACTCCTGCAGGCCGAGGTAACCCGCTTCCGCACGGAGAAAGCCGAGGACGAACTCAAGTACATCCAGGAGCGCTATGAGGAAGTGAAGAAAGAGGCCGAGTCCTATCAGGCCGCCCTTGCAGTTCTCACGGACCGTTCCCAGAATATGACCACCTCACGCGCAAGACTTGAGCGTGAGCGCCTCCAGGCAAAGTACTCCGTTTCAAGCGCCGTTTACTCTGAAATGGCAAAGCAACTTGAAACCGCCAAGATGAAGGTGAAGAGGGATACCCCCATCCTCACCGTGGTGCAGCCCGTCACCGTTCCCACCAAGCCGTCCAACAGCAGGGCAAAAACCCTTATTGTCTGGACCTTCCTGGGCGGTATCCTTGGCTGCGGCATAGTCCTTGGCAAGCAGTACTGGCCCAAGGTAAAGGAAATGTTCCAGACTCCTCAGGAAGAACAGGATAAGGAGGAGAACTGATGCTGCCCCTTGCCGTCTTCTCAGTAGATCTTATTTCAGACAACCTTCTGCTCCTGGCATCCGTCCTGGTGTTCGTAGCCGTGCTCATCACCAAGGTGGGTGTAAAACTGGGAGCGCCGTCTCTCCTGCTGTTCCTTCTTCTTGGGATGCTTGTGGGCAGCGAAGGCCTTGGCCTGAAGTTCGAAGACTACGAGATAGCGGAATCCATCGGCCATTTTGCAATGACCGTAATTCTGTTCACGGGCGGCTTTGAGACAGTCCTCAGTGAAACAAAACCCGTGATGAAGCGGGGCATAATGCTCTCTACCGTAGGTATCTGCATCACGGTTGTCCTCACGGGTCTTTTCATCTATTTTGCAACCGGACGCATAATTGCCGATACAGGCGTGTCCATCCTGGCCTGCTTCCTGGTTGCGGCAGTTATGAGTTCCACGGACTCCACGTCCGTGTTCTCCGTCCTAAACGGAAAGCGTCTCCGTCTCCGCAGCAACCTGGCCCCCCTTCTGGAACTTGAATCCGGAAGCAATGACCCCGTGGCATACATCCTCACCATCCTTATGGTGAAGTTTATGACGGAGCCTTCCCTGCAGGGGCTTGCCACTTGGGTGAGCGTGGTTTCGGGCATCATAGTGGTCCTTTTCCAGATCCTTGTAGGCGTAGCCGTAGGTTTTGGCGTAGGATTCGGAGCCAAATGGCTCCTGTCCAGGATAAGGCTGGAGAACAACTCCCTTATGGGGATCCTGGTCCTGAGTACCGGCTTCTTTGCAAACGGCCTTGCCTCCGTCCTTGGCGGCCAGGGCCTACTTGCAATCTACATCGCCGCGGTTATAATCTCAAATAAGGCCGATATAGCCCGCAAGAAGGAGATAGCGAAGTTCTTCGACGGAATCACCTGGATAATGCAACTGGCTATGTTCCTTATCCTGGGACTCCTTGCCCGCCCCTCAAGTATGGTGTCCGTGGCGCTGCCCGCCATTCTTACGGGCCTTTTCCTCATCTTCGTGGCAAGGCCTGCCAGCGTTTTCCTTACCCTGGCGCCGTTCCGCGGCGTGAAGTTCAAGGAAAAACTCTTTGTGTCCTGGGTGGGCCTGAAGGGCGCCGGCCCCATCCTCTTCGCCCTCTATCCCGTGGTTCATGAGGTTCAGGGCGCCGGCGACATCTTCAACGTGGTTTTCATCGTGAGCCTTATGTCCCTCATCCTTCAGGGAATGTCCCTCACCCCCGTAGCCAAATGGCTCAACCTCTCCTATCCGGAGGATCCTGAGGTGGAGAGTTTTGGAATGGAACTCCCGGAAGAGATGGG
>ONOQ01000005.1 GCA_900319485.1 uncultured Bacteroidales bacterium
ACAATGAAATGTCCGTTTCCACATCATTCCAACTCTTTGGCACATAGGAAGTCACGTTTTCCCCTCCGGGGAAAGGAAGGTCGGTATCGGCCGCCGCATAATAATAACCATATCCGGAGTAGTACTGCATGCCATAGGAACAACTGTAAGGAGAGGCCGATGCCACCACATAGAAACAGGGGTGAGAGCCATTCTCGTTGATGGCATTATAGTAGCCCCAGTTGGACCAAAGATCATCGGCAGATACGGAGCCCACACCGTTAATGGATATTTTTCTTGAACTTTTGTCAACGTGGTATGCGATAAGACCGGCGGCAGGGATGTATTTGTCCCAACCCTGCTTGTTGCGGCACTCCAGAAGAATGTACTCCCCTTCCATATCTGTAGGAATCTTGTAGCCTATATTGTTCTGGACGCTTTCCAGCGTATATGAACCGTTGTTGGAGAATTCCAGGATAGCATCCTCCTGCAGCCAGCCTAGCAGGATGCGCTCTTCCATATTCAGGTAAGGAGGAGTCCATCCGTCGTTGTTATACGAGCCGGAGTCCATAAGGGAATAATCCAGCAGCGTACGGCCCTGCCCGTTGGTGTCATAGTCCGTGTCATAGAAATCCGGCAGGCCCATAGCGTGACCGAATTCGTGGCAGATAGTGCCCAGTCCGTCAAGATTCCCGCTCCCGTTAAGCTCTGAGCCGCAGGCATAGCGGCTGATTTTCTTGCCGTCAAGAATCAGATTGATACCAGCGAAGGACAATTCCCATTGATGTGGCCAGATGGTGTTGGCAGAACCGCCGTCGGCCTCGCCTTTACCGGCATAGACCATATATACCAGATCCACCTCTCCGTCTCCGTCAAGGTCGTAGTCGGAGAAATCCACAATATCATCGATAGCCTCACAAGCCTCTTTTACGGCCTGTTCCGGGTTCTTGTCATTACCGGAGGAATCGTTGGCGCCGTAGTAGGACATTTTCTGCGAAAGTTGTATGGGGCCATATACATCAAAGATGGGTTCAAATACACCGTGGGAATTCTCATAATAATAATCACGGGCACTGCCATCCGCGCCGTTGGCGCTGTAGCCGGGCTGGTTGAGCATATCGGAGAACGTCTGGCCAGGATTGTCAATCTTGAAAGAAAGATCCGAAAACTCCACCATAACAAGCAGGAAATGTTTCTGGCCCAATGCTATAGGAGCCTTTGAACGGGATGCCGATGCCATCTGCCTCCGGGCTCTACGGCGGATTGAAGCCGCCTGTGCAGCGATATCGGCCGTAACGCCTTCCACCACACGGTAGAAACCGTCTTCATCCATACGCACCACCTGGCCTGCCTTGTTGGTGGTCCAGTGGCCCCACTCGTCACCGTGCTGCTGAATAAGCACAGTGCTCCCGTCCGGCTGGGTATAGGGGAAGAAGCCGGGCCTTGCAGGTTTAGCCATAAGGCTCAGGCTGAACGCCAGTATAATCAGTATTGAAGCGATCTTTTTCATAGTCAGTTACTTTCTAATGATAACCCCACGGCCTTTGGTATCACCTACCCACAATTTGCCATCCTGATCCTGGAGGACGGTCATCGGATAATCCTTCTGAAGGATCACCGTTTTGTCTTTCTTCCAGTTAACGGAAACGGTGACGTCATCTCCCGTCTGGAGAGAGGTTGTGAGGCCGCCTATCCTAACCTGTTCCTTACCCTTGGGTTCCAGCAGCACGAACTCCATGGAGTCTCCGTCATAGGAGCGCACATACTGGTCTTCGCCAGGCTGATAGATACGCTCCTGCTTTCCAAGGTAAAGGCCCAGGACATTGTACTGAGTCACAGGTGCCGAAGGGGTGCCGGCTTTATGGAAAATGAGCACTTCTTTGGTATAGTTGCCGGTATTGGCATAACAACTGAAGCGTTCATACCCGCTCTGGGAGTTATAAAGCAGGCGATTGCGAGCACCGGCAATAGCCGTAAGCGAAGCCAGGCTATTTTCATCCACACTGATTGTCCAGGTGGCATAATCGGTTACGGAATCTACCGTAAGCAGTTGATTCTTTGCGGCGGACTGCGCTGCCAGGTAACCGTCCTGCACCTTCAGTTTCCAACTGCCTTCCTGTCCTTCAAGTGTAACAACTGCAACACCCTCCCCGGGCTCGGAAATGGTATCTCCGGTAACTGTAACGGAGACAGGGTTGCGATAGTTTCCGTTCTGGGCGCCCATAGCAGACGTCTTTGCCTGGTTCACAATAAGGATTTCATCTCCTTCCTGGAGATCGGATGCATCGGTCAGGAGTTCAAAAACGCCGGATACGGGAGGGGTAACGGGCTGGGCGGCTTCCTGAGTCACAGTCACCACCTGCTGGAGTTCTCCGCTGGAAAATGTAATTGTGCCTTCGCGGGACTCCGTGTTCTCATTGGGAGCCACATACACGGTAAACGGTTTGTCTTCCAAGCCTTTTGTAACAGGATTAACTGTAATCCAGGCCACGTCTGCAGCCGCCTCCACGGTAACATTGGCCTTGATCACAAAGGGAAACTCTCCTCCCTCCGAACCTGCCTCCAGCGTATTTTCCGTAAGGACTATGGCATCCTTCTGCGCCTGGACCACCGTGAGGACATAGCTCTTATCCCCTACCTTGAAGGACACAGTTGCGGTGCGGGAATCGTAGGTGTCATTAGCCTCAATCAGGAGCTGGTTACCGGACAAGGTAATCCAAGGGGCCGATATGACGATTTCCGTTGCGCCGGCAGGTAGATTGTAACTGCCCGAAGTTTCATCAACGATCTCCTCCAGCACCACGGGAGTTTCTTCCTCCCCGCCTTCCACATTGATATGCAGCACCTTGGCATAACTGCTTCCGTCGCTGCCATTGGCTATAAGGAGCACCTTGGCCGATTTTGCATCGGCAGGAACGGTGATGGTTACATTGCCCTTGTTGTCCTGGGGTGCCGAAATGGTCACTTTCCAGTTTTCAGGCTCATAGGAATCCAGCGTATAGGTGACGCCGGCTGGCACTTTTACCTCATAGGGAGCGCTCTCGGTCTGCCCGGCAGCCATATTCTGGAACACGGTATCGTCCACCAGGATTTGCAGTTTAACGGTAACCGAGGCCTTTGGCAGTTCCAGCACCGTGTTGTCGGCAAGGGTAATGAGAACCACGTCCGGCTTGGAAGCATCCACGGACACGATAGGGCCCGCCACTTCCGTCACTGCTTCTCCCACATAGGTCCAGTCACCGTCACCCACCTTCGCGTACCATTTGCCATTTTCCACCTTGAACTGAGTGAGAGGAGCATCTTTGCCGTTCTCGCCGTCGGCTCCATCGGCCCCGTTTGCACGGACCTTCTTGCCGTCCACCAGGAGCCACTCGCCGTTAAGCGTCCAGTAGTAATTGCCGTCAGTGTCTTTCCTGATACTTACGGCAGGAGTCACGCCATCCTCGCCGTCTTCTCCGTCCTTTCCGCACAGGACTGTCTTTTCCACTGTATTGCCGTCTTTATCCACAAGGATGAGTTTATAGCCGGAGCCGTCCGGAAGTTCTGCAGCATTCTGGATAAAGTATTTCCCATTAATAAGATTCTGGATAAGGCTCACCTGGGAATTGAGTTCCTTAACCTGCTCTTCCACCTTGGCCAGGCGCTTTTCTACCTCGGTCAGGCGGCTTTCAATTTCCCGCGTGCAGCCGAAAAAAAGCAGCAGCAGAGGCAGGATCAGATACGGAAGTTTTTTCATATGTTATTGATTTTCATCTTTTTTCCATTCAAAAGAATAGAGCAGGGACTCCACCTGACGGAGGTACTGGCGCTTGTCATATCTGGGGGCGTAGACAAAGGCCTCCAGGACTATGATATCCTTTCCGTCAGGGCTGTAGAAAGAGTGGGAAACGAATGGACCTCCCATAAAGTCTCCGTGCACTTCCCAGAAGCCCCTGGTTTCCACAAAAGCCCTCCCCTTGTAACTGAGGGACCGACATACGGGTTCCTGGGCCGTGGAAGTGGTCATATATGAGCCGTCAAACATTCCGGGAACGTTTGCCTGCATAATCTCATTGCGTTTTGAGATGATATTCTGAAGGGAGAACACATCCTCTCCTGAGACGGGATACTTGTAGATGAGGACGGTCTGGTTGGTGTACTGCTTTTCATCGGCAATCCATACGAAATCGCCGGTGACCTTGCGGCAGCGGTAGCCGGAAGGGAAATGCAGGATGCCGCCTGTGACAGAGGCCACAGGGTCACGCAGGGCGCTTTCCTCATAGAGTTTGGCGTTGGCGATGACGCGGTCGCGCTCGGCCTGCTCGAAGTACTCCGAAATAATCACGCAGTCGTGCTCGAAAAGGTCCAGGGCCTCATCCTCATCCAGGGCGTTGATCTGGACCACGGCCTGCGGCTGGGCCCACACGTTGTGCTTGTACACAACGCCCGTTGTCTGGTTCAGGGGATTGATGTTAACAAGGAGTTGGTTGCGGTGCATCTTGAACATATTGTTGTATGCTCCCGGAGGCACGTTGGACAGGACGAAAAGCGGCTCACGCTGGGCAAGGTAAGGGGTATCGGCCGCAAGGACCTCACGGATTTCTACGCCGAGGTCTCCCTCCCACTGCTCACGCTCGATTATCACAAGGACCTCTCCGGCCTTGCCGCTAACGTTTGGAAGAAGGGTGCCCTTCTTGTCATTCCTGCAGCCCGCAAGCGCAAGGACTGCAAACGCTAAAGCCAAAATACGATATCTCATAATTCTATCTTATTAATCTCATAATATCATTGCCGAAAGCCACGAACATCAGCAGGAGGAGGAGAATCATCCCTATCCACTGTGCCACCAGGAGGAATTTGTCGGAGGGTTTCCGGCCCGTAATCATCTCATACAGGCAGAACACTATGTGCCCGCCGTCAAGCGCCGGAATGGGCAGAAGGTTCATAACGCCAAGCATAATTGAGAGCAGAGCCAGGATATAGAGGAACTGGTGCCAGTTCCAGGAAGACGGGAACACCTGGCCGATAGCCACGAAACTCCCCACGGACTTGTATGCGCCCGTGGACGGCGTTGCCACAAGCCTGAGGTCCCTGAGGTATCCTGTAACGGACTCCCAGGCCCAGCTGCAGCCGGCGGGAACGGCCTCAAGAACGGTGTACTCCCTGTGTTTGAGGTATGTATTCACAAAGAACACCCCCAGCATTCCAAGGGAATCCACCTGGACAGGTACATCGAGGGACTCTCCGCCACGGAGCACCGTAACCTGGAGAGCTTCCCCGGGATGAGCTCTCAGAACCTTCTGGGCATCCTGAAGATATGGTGTATCCTCACCGGAGACGCCTACAATACGGTCTCCTTTGAGAAGGGCCGAATTGGGGGAAGTAGCCATGACGCTGTCCACGTAGAACGGGAGCGCTATGTCAAACATTCCGGGAGTATTGAGGACATCCCCAATCAGGGCATGGTCTATGTAGATATCAAGGGTATCGGCCCCTCGGAGAACAGTTGCCTTGCGTACCCTGCGGCGGGCGAGGTCGCTCTGAAGGTCCATAAACTCCTCCGGGGCATAATCGTCATAGTAAAGGATGCGGTCTCCGGTACGGAAGCCCATATCATAGCCCAGTTCATTCACATAGACGGGGTTGTCGTTGGGGATGTAATTCTTTCCCCAGATGGCCAGGATAGCCACAAAAAGGCCGATAGCCAGGATAAAATTGTTGAGCACTCCCCCACTCATCACAAGGAGGCGCTGCCAGGCGGGCTTGGAGCGGAACTCCCAGGGCTCCGGAGCGTGCTTCAACTGCTCCGTATCCAGGGACTCGTCCACCATACCGGCAATTTTGCAGTAGCCGCCAAGGGGCAGCCAGCCCATACCGTATTCCGTCTCCCCTATCTTGAACGAGAAGAGTTTGAATCCTCCCACGTCAAAGAAAAGGAAAAACTTGTCTACCCTTATACCAAACACACGGGCCCAGAAATAGTGCCCGAACTCGTGGAAAATGATGAGTACGGACAGGGCCAGTATAACCTGTAATGTCTTTAAAAGTGCAATCATTTACGCCTGGACATCTCAAAAGCAACCCTGTGGGTTTCGAAGATGTCTTCCAGAGACGGCTCACCTACAAAATTCACGCCATCCATAACGCGCGAAATAGTGTCAGGAATATCGTAGAACCTGATTTTGTCTGAGAGGAAAGCCGCTACCGCCGCTTCATTTGCGGCGTTCATTGCACAGGGGATGTTTCCGCCTCTGCGGAAAGCCTCGAATGCAAGGCCAAGGCACGGGAACTTGTCAAAGTCCGGTTTCTCAAAAGTGAGGGACTTCATCTCCTCAAAATCCAGCCTTTTCCCTTCCAGCGGAAGGCGCTCCGGATAGGCCATTGCAAGTTGGATGGGGACCCTCATATCCGGGCACCCGAGTTGGGCTATTACGGCGCCGTCCTCAAACTCCACCATGGAATGAATGACGGACTCAGGGTGCACCACCACATTGATCTGGGAAGCGTTCACGCCGAAGAGCCACGCAGCCTCAATCACCTCGAAGCCCTTGTTCATCATAGTGGCGGAATCTATGGTGATCTTGGCGCCCATATCCCAGTTGGGATGCCTCAGGGCCTCATTTTTGGTGGCCGCGGCAATTCTTCCCTTCTCCCAGGTGCGGAAAGGCCCGCCGGAAGCCGTGAGGTGAATGCGTGAAAGACGGTTCCCCTGCGCCCCAAGAAGGCACTGGAATATAGCCGAATGCTCAGAGTCCACGGGATAGATGGGTGCCCTGTGCCGGGCTGCCGCCTTCATGACAAGGGCGCCTGCAGCAACCAGAGTTTCCTTGTTGGCAAGGGCTATGGTCTTTGAAGCCTCAATTGCCGCCAGCGTGGGTTTAAGCCCGCTGAAGCCTACCATCGCAGCCACAACTACGTCTACGGAGCGGTCCTGCACAAGTTCGCAGGCGGCGTCTATGCCAAGGCGGACATCGGCCCAAGGAAGGGCTGCGCACACCTGGTTGTACTTTGAAGGGTTGCAGATAACCACGTGCGGCACCCGGAAAGCGCGCGCCTGCTCAATGAGAAGTTCCGCGCTGTTGTTGGCCGATATCATATACACGGAGAACCTGTCAGGATGCTGACGCACCACGTCCAGGGTCTGCGTGCCGATAGACCCCGTGGATCCAAGTATGGCGATGGACTTTTTCATAGTTAGAAACTTATATATTCCGCAGGATCTGCCGGGCGGCCGTTGTACCACAGTTCAAAGTGAAGGTGGTCGCCTTTGGTAAGGGAAGGCGACGAAGCCAGCAGCGCCACCGGCGTACCGGCCTTGACGTTGTCCCCCACCTTATGCAGCAGTTTCTGGTTGTTGCGGTAGATGGAAATGATGTCCCCTTTGTGCTGGAGGATGATTGAGTAGCCTTTGTCCTGGTCCCAGCCGGTGGAGATTACCGTGCCGTCAAGCACGCTCATCACCATTGTCCCCGCAGGGGCGGTGATATCCGTCCAGGGGTGCACGGTTGCGTCGAAGGCGTTTGAGATCACGCCCTTGATGGGCGGGAAGAAGGTTTGGGCCTCGATGGGAAGGATGCGGCCCTGGGAAGACACTCCAAACTGCTCCTGGGCGGAGACATCGGCCCTCAGGAGAGAATCCCTCAGTTCCAGGAACTGGGCCGATGGCAGCGCCGACGAACCCTTGCTCCCAAGGATCAGGGAATCCATCCGGATGGGCTCCTGGCCGGTTACTATGCGGCGGAGATTCTCACTGTAGAGTTGCCAGCGGATGATGCTGGTTTCCAGGGAATCTATCCTCTGGGCGTTCTGGATGGCCTGACGGCGGGAATAGGCGTCAGGATACCCCGGGATGAAGGTTCTGATGGGCGTGTATGCGATTATGCAGAAAAGGCCCACGATCACTATGACCACGGCCGATGTTATGGCCACGATCATGGTTGTCTGGCTGAAGCGGAGGCTCCAGAGGCGTTCATGGGAGGAGGCGTCCACCATTGAGAGGCGGAAATTCCTGGCCTTACGTTCTTTACTTTCCATAATTATTCTTAACTTTGCGCCCGGAATCAATGGACAGGATAATAGGCATAGATTTTGGGCTCAAACGTACCGGCCTTGCAGTAAGCGACCCCCTTGGGATCTTTGCTCAGGCTCTTGATACGGTACACTCTACAAAGATAATAGAATATCTCAAAACTTATGCTCAAAAAGAGAGAATCATTGGATTTGTGATAGGATATCCCGTTAATCTGGACGGCCGCCCGTCGGAGGCAAAGGCCCACGTGGACGCCTTCCTGCCAAAACTTAGGAAAGCCTTCCCGGACGTTCCCGTAACGCTTGAGGATGAACGCTTTACATCAGTCCTTGCCCACCGCGCAATGATTGACGGAGGGATGAAAGCCTCCCGCCGCAGGGACAAGACTGAAGTGGACAGGATATCGGCCGCAATAATACTCCAAGGCTACCTGGACCGTAATTCCAAAGGATAAGACTATGATTAAACCTATATACTTATACGGCGCGGAGGTGCTCCGCCAGAAGGCCTCTGAGGCCAACCTCAATGACCGTGAAGCCATTGCCGCCCTGGTCCAGGACCTCAAGGACACCCTTGTGAGGGCCGATGGCTGCGGCCTCGCAGCCCCCCAGATCGGTGTAAGCCAGCGCGTCGTCATCGTGGACGGTGACGTGGTTGCCGACACATACCCCTATCTGAAAGACTTCCGCCGCACCATCATCAACCCTGAAATCCTGGAAGAGAGCCCGGAGCAGGTAACCTACTCCGAGGGCTGCCTTTCCATCCCCGGCATCTACTGCGACGTCCTCAGGCCCAAAAAGATCAAGGTACGCTACTACAATGAAGCCCTTGAGGAGGTGACGGAGGAATTTGACAACTTTGCGGCCCGTATGATCCAGCACGAACTATCCCACCTTGACGGAGACCTCTTCACGGACCACGCCGCCCCCATCCGTAAAAAAATGATATCCAGCAAACTGCTGAATATCACTAAAGGAAAAGTGCATCCGCACTATAATAGTAAACTCAAATAATTCCTAATGAACCCTGAGCCTCTGTCCAACCCTAAGGATGGAGGTTTCTTTTATGCCGTTGAGGCGGCACAGTTCACGCACGGAAGTGTGGTACTTGCGGGCGATGGCCGAAAGGGTGTCTCCGGAGCGGACAGTGTGGTAGCGCATTGCGGCGGCCTCGGCGGCGGCGCGTGCGGCAGCCTCCTTCTTGGCCTGTTCCTCCGCGGCGATGCGGTCCTCCTCATCCGTTCTGAAAATCTCGTCTTCGTCGTCTACGCTCTGGACATACCTCTGGTTGGGGTTGAAATACCAGGAACGGATCTTGAGAAGCCTGTGCCGGAGCGTGCCGGTTTCAAAATCAATGAGCCAGGCGGGGTCAAAGGCAGCGCCCCTGTACCGCGTCTCAAAGTGAAGGTGCGGGCCTGTTGAACGTCCGGTAGATCCTCCAAGGCCGATTATATCCCCGGCGTTCACCCAGTCCCCGGACTGGACGTCCCGGCGGGAAAGATGGCCGTAGAAGGTTTCCAGGCCGTTGGCGTGACGTATCACAACAAGGTTTCCGTAGCCTCCCACATAGTCCGAAATACGTACCTTTCCGTCAAATGCGGCGGGAACGGGAGTGCCCGTAGGATAAGGCAGGTCTATGCCCTGGTGACGGCGCCCGTGACGGTACCCGTATTGAGACCTTGGGTGCGTCTGGTACGGGCAGCAGTATGAATCCAGGGTATCTACAATCCATATTGAGAAGCGGTCCGGGAGATCCTCCGGCTCCTCCCTGTAGGGGTTCACGGCACGCGTGTCCCAGTTGGCGGTGAAAACGCTGTCCTCCACCACCTTGGCGGGATCCTTCACATACCGGTAGGTGCCGTTATTGTAAAGGACCACCTTCACGGCGGGGTTGCCGGTGTCAAGGGTATCGGCATAGGGAGTGCTCTTCCTGTTGGAGGAAGAGAGTTTCTGCCGGCCGAACGAGTGCCTCAGGGAATCTGCCTGCCTGTCCTGGGCGCTTACCGTCAGAGCCGCGGCAAGTCCCGCTAGAATCAGTAAGAATCTTCTCATCAACCGCTACCTCTTTCCTCCGAACTTACCCACTATTATTTCATCGGCCTTTGCAATCTTCTCATTCAGGACGTCCCGGGAAGTAGCCTCGCAGATGAAGCGGAGGTAGGGCTCCGTGTTGGAAGGACGGATGTTGAACCACCAGCCGGGGAATTCCAGACGGTAGCCGTCGAAATCCATCACCTTGGTGGGAGTTTCGGCGCTCTCGAAATAGGCCTTCACGGCATCCATGGCGCCCTTTTTGTCCTCAACCTTGTAGTTGATCTCACCGGAATTCTCATAGCCGGTAAGGCGGTCCATTTCGTCGGAGAGTTTGATCCCCTGCTTCTTGAGGGCCGATACTATCCTAAGCACGATGATGCTGGAGAGCATACCGCTGTCACTGTAGAAGAAGTCCTTGAAATAGTAGTGGCCGGCAAGTTCTCCACCCCAGAGGCCGTCAATCTCACGGAGTTTGGGCGCGGCGAAGGCACGGCCCACGCGCCAGGTGTGGACATCGGCATTGTATTTACTGCGGAGTTCCTCTGCAACGGCAAGGCTGGAACGGATTTCCTGGAGGACGCGGGGATTCTTCTCCCCTCTTTCGTCGCAGAAATAGCGGGCCATAAGGGCAATCACAAGGTCCGGGGCCACAAAGCGGGCTTTGTCGTCCACAAACATCACGCGGTCTGCGTCGCCGTCGTAGATGACGCCTACATCGGCCTTGATTTCAGAGACAAGTTTCTTCAGGGGCTCAACGTTCTTGGGGACAAGGGGGTTAGGCTCGTGGTTAGGGAAGTTGCCGTCCATTTCGTCGAAGAGGAAGGTGGCGTTCTCTCCCTTGTAGATTTCCTTTGCGAAGAGGCAGCTCATACCGTTGGAAAGGTCGAAGGCGATCTTGAGGTTGGAATAATCTCCCTTGTATTTTTTAAGGAACGAGATGTAATCCGGCTTGATGTCAATTTCCGTTACCTTTCCGGGCTTTGCTGCCTTGGGGGTGGGGCGGCCTTCGTCAATCCACTGCTTTATCTGGCCAAGACCAGTGTCCAGGCCCACCGGGAGGGCGTTTTCACGGCTTACCTTCATACCGTTGTACTCCTTGGGATTGTGGGAGGCGGTAATCTGGATGGAGGCCTTGTAGCCGTAATTTGCGGTGCCGAAGTACACCAGGGGGGTGCTGCTGAGGCCGATATCATCAACGTCAGCGCCGGCATCGGTGATGCCCTTGATGACGTAGTCGTGGATCTCCTGGCCTGAGAGGCGGCAGTCGCGGCCAACCAGGACTTTATCGGCCTTCAAAAGTTCCGGAAGGAAATATCCAACCTTGTAAGCGGTTTCGCGGTCCCAATCCTTGTTGTAGATGCCGCGGATGTCGTATGCGTGAAATGCTCCCATAGAGATATATCTTTATTATTAGGTTTCAGTACGGTCCCGGGTAAACCCGGCACGGATTTACAAAAATACAAATTTTTCCGGATACATAATAATCTCAATAGTGATACTTCTTTTGCAGGGCGGCCATAAATATACATCCGGTGGCCGCTGCCATAAACTCCGCATAAACCACAGAACTCCAGATGCCGTCCACACCCAAGAACAGAGGTAACAGAAGAACCGCCCCCAGTTCAAACACAAACGTCCTCAAAAAGGCAATCAGCGCAGACACCACCCCGTTGCTGAGCGCGGTAAAAAAGGCCGAACCAAAAACGGCCATTCCCGTGAACAGGTATGCAAAAGAGAAAATACGGAACGCGTGGACTGCATCAGAGAGCAGTTTCCCTCCATCCTGAAGGAAAAGGGCTGAGAACGGACGGGCCAGGACTTCGGACAGGACAAACATCGCAAGGGACGCGACTCCGATGATTTTCAGGCTTCTTATTCTCAGAGTCTTGAGTTCCAGGTAGTTCTGCGCGCCGTAATGATAACTCACCACCGGTCCAATTCCGTTTGAATATCCCACAAAGATGGCAGAGAAAATAAGGCTGAGATACATCAGAAGGCCATAAACCACCACCCCGTCTTCACCGGCATACTTAAGCAGCTGCACATTGTAGAAAACCCCCACAAAAGAACCGGCCGCCTCCTCCATGAATTCCGAAGTCCCGTTTATGCAACTCTTTACAAGCGACCTGACATCCCATACTGGCTTTACAAGCCTGAGGACGCTGTCATTCTTCCTGCTGAAATAGATGAGCGGGAACACGCCCCCCACAATCTGTGTCAAGGCCGACGCCGCTGCCGCTCCCGCAAGTCCCCATTTGAAGCCTATGAGAAAAAGCGCATCCAGCACAACATTGGCCAGTCCGGTAATAACGGTAATGGCAAGCCCCAGGCGAGGCTTCTCTGCCGCAATGAAGAACAGTTGGAACTCATATACCCATATCCAGGCGGGAAGAGCCAGGATAAAGATACGCCCGTACAGCACGCTGTTTTCAAGGAGTTTTCCCTCCGCGCCCAGCATACTTGCCACCTGGGGCATAAAGACAAAGCCCAGCACCATCAGCAGAACGCCCACTGCAGAAGATGCCAGCACTACCAGGGAAAACAGGCGGTTGGCCCTTTCACGGTCGTTCTCTCCCAGCGTCTTCGCAACCAGCGCGTTGCCGCCCACACCGAACATATAGCCTATGGTACCCAGGATATTCAGTATCGGAAATATCAGTGTAACCGCCGCGAACTCGGATTTCCCCGCGAAATTTGCCACAAAGAAGCCGTCCACCACAATGTACAGCGACGCAAAAATGTTCATCGCAATGGTGGGCAGGGTAAACCGAAGCAATTTCCGGGTTGTAAAATGCTCTGATAAATGGATACGGGAGGCCATCGGGTGCTATGCTTCTTCTTTTATATAATACGCCCTCACCTTACTCTCGGTAATCAGGACGGATTCTTGATGGAAAAAGAAGCAGAGATCTCTTGCGATTGCATCCGCAACACCTTCCCGGGGGTCCAGCAAACAAAGGACAAGGGTCTTCTCCTGGGTATAGTCTCCATTTTCGTGAAAATAGCCGCCATCTGAAACGATAAACGAGAAAGGGACTTTGTAACTCTGACATACGTGCTTCATTACGTCCACGTACATCTCGGTCTGATACTCCTGCCGCTTGGTGGCGGCATCGTTGAGACCAACGCTTATTGTTATCTCTGTCATTGCTGTCAGTTATTGTATCGCTATCCGCGAGCGGCTACTCTTCCTTTCCGCCGAAGTACACTTCCCCAGGCATATTATGGCTGAAGCCCTCTTGCTCTGCCGTCAGAAGGTCCTTTTCGAAGACCAGGAAATCGGCATCCTTTCCGGGGGTGATGGAACCCTTCTTATCCTCGATGCCCAGCTGCCTGGCGCCGTTGATGGTGTAGCCGATGAGCATTTCTTCCACACTCATTCGCTCCTCTGCCGGCGGATTGGCGTTAGGGCTTATGCAATATGCAGGGACATTGGTCTTCTCCGAAATGGTGCGTGTCATACCGATTTCCATACCAAGATAAGGGCTCCAGGTGGTGAAGTCACCGTAGGCTACGTTGTCGCTGGACCAGGCCACCAGGGCACCCGTGTTCCAAACCGTCTTGCAGCGGTACATATTTGTGGCGCGCTTCTCACCCAGCATCGGGGTAAGCACGCCCGGGCCGCCTCCGTTGTGCCACCAGGGGGTATAATTGGCAAATACGCCCAGTTTGGCAAAACGTTCCAGATCTTCGTCGGCCTGCACCTCCAGGTGGGCGCAGGTTACCTTTACGTGGTACTTGTCTCCCAGTTCCTTCCGGGCCAGTTCCACGCCGTCCAGCACCACGCGGGAAGCGGCTTCACCAACGGTGTGAACGTGAAGGTCCAGGCCTGCCTCGTTGAGGGCTTTCAGGATTTCGGCCACCTGTGCGGGCTGGAAGGCTGTTGTTCCGGTAACGCCGGTGTCCACATAGGGCGAAACCATAGCCGCCGTCTCAATCTTGAGGGTGCCGTCCATAAAGATTTTCAAGGTGTGCACTTTCAGGTGCTCGCTGTTATACTTGCGGCTGAAGCGCTTCACTTCCTCTATGGCCTCATGCATCTTGCTGGGGCGGGTGAGCACGTAGCAGCCGTCTATGTAGGTGGACAGTTTTCCTTCCTTGTCCATCTTGCACAGGATGTCATACATGCGCTCGTGGACGGGGTTATGCTCCGGGAAGCCGGCGTCGAAGACCGCGCTGACGCCTACCTTTTTGGCATACTCTACCCAGCGCTCGAGGGACGCCCTGATCTGATCTTCCGTAAGGTCGTTCACCCCGTCGAAAAGAATGGGCCAGCTGGCAGTTTCGAACGAATTGCCGGTTACGTGGCCGTCCTTTCTTACATAATAGGCAAGTCCGGGAACAGGATCCGGTGTATCATCGGCAATGCCCATCCTTTCCAGAACCTTGGAGTTGACCCAGTTGCTGTGGCACTCCCCTTCCAGGAGGATTAGTTCGGTGTCGGGACAGATAGCGTCCAGGTCTTCCTTGGTGATCTCCTCCCCTTTCAGGAAGTGACGCTCCAACAGGAAGCGGTAGCATTTCTGGCCGGGATGCTCCTTGACATAGCCAGCCATAAAATCAATAGCGCCCTTTTTCCCGTCGGGCTCGAAACGGACGCCAAGGTCGGCGTAGTCAAATGCCACCGGAATGGTCACGTGAACGTGGCTGTCTATGATGCCGGGCATCACAAACTTGCCGCCGAGGTCCGTAACCTCGCCTTCATAGGCCGAAAGGCCTGCTTCGTCGCCCACATAGACGAATTTACCGTCCTTTACCACCAGGGCCGATGCCTGGGGCTGGTTTTTATCGGCCGTGAAAATTTTGGCGTTTTTGATGATCTTGTCTGCTTTCATGGCTGTATATCTTATTGGTTATTAATTGTTCTTGTAAACTTCCTCGCCGTCAACGATGGTGGCAATAAGATTTGCCGCGGCCACCTTGTCAAGGGAGTCGTGCAGGAAGTCGCAGTCGTACACCGTCATATTGGCAATCTTGCCAAACTCGATGGAGCCTACGCGATGCTCCTGATGCCAGGCCTTGGCGATGTTGATGGTAATGGCCCTCAGAGCCTGCTCACGGGTAATGGATTCGGAGGGATTCAGCGGCTGGGTTTCTATGGAGGGGAATAAAACCTTAGGAACATTGCGAGCCTCAGCCATGTAGAAACTCAATATGACGTTCATCATGGGTGAGACCGGATAATCCGAATGGAATACAACATTGGCTCCCACGTCAAAGAACGACTTGATTGGATAAGCCTTGTTTGCCAGTTCTTCACCTACATAAGAGGACTCCATCGCAAAGGCGGCCGGAATCTTTGTCACCCAAAGAGGAGCCACAGCAGGAACGGTACCGGTTTCCCCCATTCGGCGGATATCCTCCTCAGTCACAAAGTGGAGGTGCGCCAGCACGTTCATCTGCGTCTTGTCTCCGGTAATCTTCTGAGCGTCCTCTATGCAGCCCAGCATGAAGTGAGTTGCGCCGCCGCCTTCGGAGTGACAGTGAACTCCCAGACCTTCTTTGTCGGCCTCTACTATGAGCTGCACCATCTTGTCATGGTTATTGAAACGCTCCACACCGTGATAGCCGGGCTGGTCCAGATAATCCTGGTTCTGCCAGCCTGTGTGCGCCTCCGTGACACCGTCCAGGAAGCACTTGATTCCCACGATGTGCAAATAGTCGCTGTCATATTTGGCACGTAGTTCTACCACACGTGCAACTTCTGCTTTGGGGTCTTCCACATTGTCAGGAGACAAGGCATATGCATATGTGCGTAACTTCAGCCTGCCTTCTTCCTCAAGTTCGTGGAATGCCTGGGCGCATTCAGGGTAGAAAAGTTCCATACCTGCATCGGCCACGCCTGTGAAGCCGCTGCTCAAGGCAAAATCCTGCCAGGCAAGGAGGTATTTCTTGGCATCCTCCATACTCTTGGGAAGATTGTTTATCACCTGCAGTACCGGAGTTTCGCAGATATAGCCGTCCGGCTGGCCGTTTGCGTCTACGTGAACCTGCGCGTAGCCCACTTTCTTTGCATATTCTGCATCTATGCCGGCCCATTCCAGCGCCTTTGTATTAAGCAGCATGGAATGTCCGCCGCCGGTTTGCATAATAAGGATTTTGTCGGAGCAGATTTCGTCCAGAAATGCTTTACTCACATATTCCTCCGTTTCATTCCATCCCGAGGCCACATAATAGGAGCGGTCAGGATTCTGAGCGATGAAGTCCTTGATAATCTCACGGTATTTGGCGTAATCGGCCAATCCTACTTCGGCCAGGTGGGCCTGTCCCACAAGGCGGTCTCCGGCAAAATACGGGTGGCAGTGGGATTCCAGGAAGCCGGGATAGATAAAGTTATCTCCATAGTCCAGCACTTTTGCGTTGGGACCTGCTATCTTTTTGGCCTCATCGGCACTGCCGATATAGGAAAAAACGCCGTTCTTTACTACTGCGGCCTTGGCAAAGGGCCTTTTTTCATCCACCGTGATGATGTTGCCAAGAATCAGTGTCTGTTTCATGGTATGTTTTTCAATTGTTACTCTTCGCTGCTTGCTTCGTTTACGTAGCAGGCCACCAGGCCGTATGTGATGGTGGGCCGGATCCAGATTTCCACCATCAGATAAGTGGTGAATTGGTCGGAGGGCTCAATAAGAATATCTATCTGATAAAGCAGGGCGATGAGCATATCAACCACGCAAATCATCCAGAGGTTGGCCTTGGAATAGGTTTTCCAATCTTTGCGGGCATAAAAATACGTGAGCATCACAAGCAGCGTCACAGAGAGAGTCAGGCAAGCCAGATGTAGCGGGAAATTAGCCAGCGGAGGGGCAAAGAGGATGTCTCTCAGCAGCACCGTGACCCCGATATTCAGGGTACACCAATAGTTGAACTGCTTGGTTGTAATGCCCCATTTGAAAAAATACATCCACATCATCACCAGGCAGGCGATATAGAAGATGTTGAGGATAAGTTCCGGCCAGGTTTGCTTCAGTCCCAGGGTAATCACTCCGTAAATCATCATACCCACGGAGACAACGGCGGCAAGGGCGGTAATCACCACATTCACCGCGTCCGACTTCTTTTTGAATCTTACTTCCATTGATATTCAGGTTTTACTAATCGTCTTTATCGTCAGAGATTATATGAAGATCTCTCTGAGGGAACGGAATGGAGATGCCGCTCTCATTCAGGGTCTTGTAAACAACCTCCTTGCACTTTTCCACATAGCGGATGCGCTCCGGCTGAAGGACATACTGTTTCACCATAACGTCCACACCGCTGTCTCCAAAGTCCCCAAAACGCACCTGGATGCCGTATGATGGTTCTACGACGTCTCTACCATAGGCATCCTTGGTTTTCATCACTTCCAGTCCTTTCACCAGCGCCTCACGCACATCTTCGAAATCGGTACCGTAAGCTACTCCAACGTGGATAGTGGTAAGTTCATATCCATTATTGCGGGTAAGGTTTGTGAAGTTCTTGCCAAAAAGGGACGAGTTCAGGAAAGCCACGTTGGTGCCGTCTATAGTTTCCACCATAGTTGTCTGGTAATTGATGTCCGTCACCTTGCCGCGCACGCCGTCGCATACAATCCAGTCCCCTACCCTTAACCGGCCTCCCATAAGTTGGATACCATAAACAAAATTATTGATGATATCCTTCAGGGCAAGGCCGATACCAGCCGACAGGCCACCGGCGATGAGCCCCAGAGACCCGGTAGGAATATTGAGCGTAACGATGAAAATATCAATGTACACAAACCAGATGAAAACGGTTATCAGGCTGTTTCCAAGTGAGAGGTTAATCTCGTTGCTTCGGACGCTCTTCCTGTTATTCTTTCTGAGGAAATGCTTATACCGGGAAATCTGCCAAATGGTGTGGAGCGCTTTATCGGCATAACGGAATACGAAAAACAGTCCCGCGAGGAAAATGATGCTATATAAGGACACCCGGAATTCTCCCTGACGGATGAAAGGCTCCTCAAAAATGCTGCGGTAGAGATCCCTGAATTCAAAGATGTCAAGGGCCCAGTCCACGCATGTGGGGATTGAGAACAGCGCCATAAGCGGAATCAGTACTTCCTTAACAAGGTCATAGAACCAGGTGGCGGAGAACATCAGTTGCTCCTTGGATGGGCCCGTCACATAGGTAATCCGCTGCTTGAATTCAGATACAAGTTTGTTGAGCCTTTTTTCCTTGTACAGAAGCAGAAGGTCCCAGACCGTGGCTATGGCAAGGATGAGAGCCAGTTGGAAATACCACCACACCAGGATGATCAGCGCCATGAAGATGAAGCCTGCCCAGCTGAAATACGTTGCCACCGCAGTAATTCCCAGGGATATCCAGCCTATGACAGTATCGGCCTTGTCAGACTTCCTGCCCCTGAAAAGGTTGGTAAGAAGCTGCCATACCGTCATCAGCATAAGAAGCGGCGGGAATATCAGGTTCATTATGGCATTGGGCATAAACAGGGCGCGGCAACTTATCACGAAGAGCGCCGTGCAGATGGTGGGAAGATAATTCCTGAAGCCGTTTTTCAGTTTGTCCGGCTTTATACGGATAAGGAGGGCCGCCGTAATGGCCATCAGAAGCCAGATAAAGGTATGCAGCAGACTGAGGGATTTGATTACCCTGTCATCCGTGGTAATCTCAAAAGTAAGGCCGATGAAAAGGATGCAGCCAAGAAGAAGGGCTATATATCGGCGCTGCTCCGGGGCGACCGCCTTCTTCACAGGCTTCACAAAGCGGAAGACGGGCAGCAGAAGAAGGGCCGCAATTCCCCAGAGGACAAAGAACAATACGCCATAAATAAGCAGCCATACAAGGGACGCGGAATTTCTGGAGCGGTTGTCCTTGTTTGCCTGATCGGTCGTCTGCTCTGCGTTTATATCACCTTTGAATAACTGCCGGATAAAAGCCAGGGAGTACTTGTTTACAATATCGGCCCTGACCTGCCTCAGATGGTCTTCAGGATGCGCCAGAATCTGCAGCCAGGGGGTCTGTCCTTCCACGAAGACACTTTTCCGGAGTATCTTGTAATAGTCACGGGCGTAATCGTAGGATTCCGTCATGCGGAGCTGGGCCTCGCGGTAATGGGTGCTGTCGGCCATCACCATACTACGGGTCTCGGCGTACATCTTCAGCAGTTCCGACGCATAGAACAGGCAGGTGTCACGGTCTGTCTGGCCCTGCTCGGTGAGGATGAAGGCCGGCACGTTTTCCTCCGTGGCCACCGTATCCTGAACCTGGCGGGCCATAGCCTGCTCAATCACCTCCGCCTGCTCGATGATCTCCTGCTGGAGGAGACTTGCGTTCTGCATCAGATGGGTGTCCAGGGTGTCGTTATGATATGCAAGGCTGTCCGGGACCACATCCACATCCTTGAGTTCCGGAGGGAGACGCCTCAGGGACTCAATGAGACGGGCGTAGCGGTTGATTTCGATATCCAGTTTTGCCACCACGCGGTCATAGGGAGTGCGGTTCTTGTTGAAATCGTTGTATTCCTGGCTCACCTTCTCCAGTGCGTAACTGATGTCAAAGGTGTAGTCCTGCTTTTGGGAATACAGCATAAGGGAAAGGTCGTTGCACTTTTTGACGATATCCACCATCTGGCCGTGCTGGACCTGATATTTCCCCTGCATCCTTTCCTGGGTCTGGGATATTTCCTGATAATCCTGGGACAATTCACGCCTCAGGTTGGACAGGGTGGTGTCCAGATTCATCCCCGTAAAAACGGCCATAGCCGGCACCGCTACGGCAAAAAGCGCCACCAGGATGCTCAGAAACTTATTTTTTTTCATATTCCGGCTTTAACAAAATAAGGTTAGGGACTCTAACGTTCTTAACCTTATTTTTCTATCAGTTTCAGGAATTCGTTGCGGGTTTTCTGGCTCTTCAGGAAGATGCCGGAGAACGCGCTGGTTGTGGTTATTGCGTTTGATTTCTGCACGCCGCGCATTGACATACAGGTGTGCATAGCCTCAATCACAACGGCAACTCCAAGGGGCTGGAGGCTGTCCTGGATGCAGTCACGGATCTGTTCCGTGAGGCGCTCCTGGACCTGGAGCCTGCGCGCGTAAGTTTCCACTACGCGGGCAATTTTGCTGAGGCCGGTAATCTGGCCGTTGGGGATGTAAGCCACGTGGGCCTTGCCGATAAAAGGCAGCATGTGATGCTCACAGAGGGAGAAAAGTTCTATGTCCTTCACAATGACCATGTGGTTGTAGGGCTCAGTGAAAAGGGCGCTTTTCACTATGGTTTCGCCGTTCTGGAAATACCCCTGGGTAAGGAACTGCATGGCCTTAGCCACGCGCTCCGGGGTTTTGTGGAGGCCTTCCCTCTCTACGTCTTCTCCAAGGAGACCCAGGATAGCCTTGATGTGGGCGGCTATCTGCTCTGTGGTATCTTGGTCGTACTGTTCTATCTTTCTGTATGCCATTGGCCTGTAATTTGAAGCAATTCTCTACAAAAATAGCGAAAAAAATTCATTATATAAGTTTTTTTCCTATCTTTGCAGCCCCAAATGTGGGACCAACTAAGATTTTTAACAATTAAAACGCTATAATACAATGTTTTGGACACTTGAACTTGCAAGCTCACTGGACGACGCCCCGTGGCCCGCAACCAAAGAGGAGCTCATAGACTACGCAAACCGCACCTGCGCCCCCGAAGAAGTTATCGAAAACCTTGAGGAACTGGACGATGACACCGAGATCTACGAATCCATAGAGGACATCTGGCCAGACTACCCCACCAAGGAAGACTTCATGTGGAACGAGGAAGAATATTAGCGCAGAATGTAAACTATTCACTATCAATAGTTTATGCAAAATGCTCCAGGCAATTTCGCCCGGAGCTTTTTGCATAATGTGCTGTAAATGAGTTATTTACATTCAACGGCCTACTGTGCCTTGAAGAAGGCCTTGGCATTGGCGTCCCAGCCGGAGGGGTAGGCGTGGCCCATCTTGGGGTAGAAGGTCATCTGCTTTTTCACTGCCGGAGTTTTGGCGTTGTTGTAGGGCGCAATGTTGGTGTGGGGAGGGCAGATGTTGTCCTGAAGGCCGATAGCGGCAAAGATGGGGCAGGATATCTTTGTAGCCAGGTTCTTGGTGTCAAAGTATGACATGAACTCATACATCTGATCATCTGTCCATCCCAGGGACTTCTTACAGTTCTGTGCCATACTGGGGAATCCGCCGCCCTCGTTGGGGACAATTGTGAAGTAATCCGGGAAGTCACCCATAAATGCCACGGCAGCGGCAATGGCCTTCACGGGATAATCCTTGCTGAGGGATGCTGCAGCGTAGGAAAAAGCGCCGCCCTGGCTCATTCCCTCAACAAAGAGGTTACTCATATCTATCCTGCCCTTAACCCTTTCGTCTTCACAGAGGGCCAGGAAACGGATGCCCTGGACACAGTCCATATAGGCGCCGCGATAGTAGTAACTGTCCTTATCGCCGAAATTGACCGTGAACCACTGTTTACTGTAGGGGTTCTGGAAATCCTCTTCAATTCCGTCGTCCCTGAGTTTTGCCGTGCGGCAGTTGATCCTCTGGCCACGTGTGGATACATACAGGTGGGCGAACTCCTCCCTGCCGTGAGGGCAGTCAAGATGGCCGGGGCTCCAGTCGTCGTATCCGTAATAATGGACAATGACGGGATGTGCCTTGCCATCCTGCAGAGGTTCCACGTAATAGCACCTTATTTTCATCGGCTCACCCTCAAGGCCATCGGGAATGGACTGAAGTTCAACCATATACGTACCGTCGTACTTTGTGGGGACAAAGACCGGCTTCATATCAACGGCCTTTAACTGGGTAATGGCGCTTTCCCAGAAAGAGTCGAAATCGGCCTGAAAATCCGGGGCCGATACAATCTCAAAAGGATCTATGCCGATAGGAGTTGCCGACAGGAAGTTCTTCCTCCCCACCTTGCCGGTGATCTTGTAAAAACCGGGAGCCAGATCCTCTTCAGTGGTGATTTGAAGGGTTTCGGTGGCCTTAGCCGCCACATCCTTCGTAAACTCATAACTTACGGCCTTCTTGCCCTTGTCCGTGCTCACGGTGACCTTCATTTCCGCCGTTGCGGTCACGGAATTGGGATTGGTGAGTTTGAGGGTAAACTGAGGCCTTTTGGAGAAGATATAATCCTCTGCGCCGGAAGTGACGCTGTACTCAAAAGGTTCAAGGTCTTCAGGGTCTGCAGACGGGGTTGTATCCTCTCCGGAAGGAGTTTCTTCTTCCTTCTGCGGCTCCGCGGCAGGCTGCGGGGTGCAACTGTAAAGCACTACGGCAAGGGCCGATATTGCTGCAAACAGTTTCTTTGTCATAGTCAATTAAGTCTTAAGTATCTGCTAAGTTAAGGAAAAAAAACAAAAAATATGTTGAATCCGGAAAAATATAGGTAACTTAGGGCCGATATACCTTTGAATATGAGTTACACAGCATCCCCCACCCGTTACGCCTCAATGCAGTACCGCCGCTGCGGCAGGTCCGGAATTGACATCCCCGCCATCACCCTTGGCCTCTGGCAGAACTTTGGAACGGAAACGCCCTTTGAGCGTATCCAGGAGATGGCACACTATGCCTTCGACCAGGGCATCTGCCACTTTGACCTTGCCAACAACTACGGTCCTGAGCCCGGCGCCGCGGAGGAAAACTTTGGGAAACTCCTCACCTCCTCATTCAAGCCATACAGGGATGAACTTTTCATCTCCACAAAGGCCGGCTACCTTATGTGGCCCGGCCCATACGGGGAATGGGGATCCCGCAAGTATCTCATCTCCAGCCTTGACCAGAGCCTTAAGAGGATGAAACTGGATTACGTGGACCTTTTCTACACTCACAGGTATGACCCCCGCACTCCCCTGGACGAAACCCTCCAGGCCCTTGTGGACATAGTGCACCAGGGAAAGGCCCTCTACGTAGGCGTATCCCGCTACCCCAAGCAGGCTGCCGTGTATGCATACAACTACCTTATCTCCCACGAAACCCCCTGCCTCCTTTTCCAGGACCGATACAACATCATAGACCGTAACCCTGAGCGCGAGGACCTCGTGTCCCTTGCCGGAGAGGCCGGAGCGGGCTTCATCCCCTTCTCTCCCCTGCAGCAGGGCCTGCTCAGTGACCGCTACCTTGACGGCGGCATCCCTTCCGGATCACGTATGTCCAAGAGCGGCTCCCTAAGGCCGGAAATCCTCACCCAGACTATGCTGGATGCCCTTCGGGGCCTGAGGGAAATAGCCCGCGGCCGCGGCCAGACCCTTGCCCAGATGTCACTGGCGTGGCTTCTTGCAAAGCCCCACATCACATCCGTGCTGCTGGGCGCAAGTTCAGTGAAACAATTGTCGGAGGACCTTGGCGCGTTGAACAACACCACCTTCTCAACAGAAGAACTGGCCGCCATAGACCAGTTCTCAAAACCCATCCAGATTACAGACAGGGTGTAAGCGGTTCATCGGCCAGTCTCAGAAGATACTGCCCGTACTGGTTCTTGGCCATAGGGGCGGCAATCTCACGCAGTTTATCGGCCGATATCCATCCCTTGCTGAACCCTATCCCTTCCAGGCAGGCCACCTTCAGGCCCTGGCGCTTCTCTATGGTTTCAATGTAGATGGAGGCCTCGGCAAGGGAGTCGTGGGTGCCGGTGTCAAGCCAGGCGAAGCCCCGGCCAAGAGTCTGGACCTTCAGGAGGCCTTCCTTCAGGAACTCCTGGTTGACGGACGTGATTTCAAGTTCTCCGCGGGCCGATGGCTTTATATTTGCGGCCACATCAACCACCTTGTTGGGATAGAAATAAAGGCCCACAACGGCGTAATTGCTCTTTGGATTTGCGGGTTTTTCCTCAATGGAAAGGCAGTTGCCGTCCTTGTCGAATTCGGCCACGCCATAGCGCTCCGGATCACTTACCCAGTAGCCAAAGACCGTGGCCTTACCCTCTTCCTCAGCGGTTCTCACAGCCTCCGTGAGAAGGCCCGTGAAGCCGGCGCCGTGGAAGATATTGTCTCCAAGGACAAGGCAGGCAGAATCATTGCCGATAAACTCCTTCCCTATGATGAAAGCCTGCGCAAGGCCGTCTGGGGAAGGCTGCTCCGCGTACTGGAGATTGATTCCGAAATTGGAGCCGTCGCCAAGGAGCCGCCGGAAACCGGGGAGGTCCTGGGGCGTTGAAATTACAAGGATGTCGCGTATCCCGGCCAGCATAAGGGCGCTGATGGGATAGTACACCATAGGTTTGTCATATATGGGCAGAAGCTGTTTGCTTACGCCTTTTGTGATGGGATAGAGGCGCGTTCCGGAGCCGCCTGCAAGAACAATTCCTTTCATCTGTCAATAGTTTGGTATGCAAATATAGGCCATTAACGGCTCTTTTCCAACAAGTAACGTTTGCGTTCCTCTTCCGGGAACCTCTCTATGGCGTAACGGAGCATGGTGCGCGGCATCTGCGATACGCGAGGCTGCAGCCAGGCCTCCAGGGCGGATTTGTCACGCTTGCCGGCCTCCCTCAGGAGCCAGCCCACGGCCTTGTGGATAAGGTCGTGGGGGTGGTGAAGGAGGATATCGGCAATCCTGAAAGTATCTGTTAACTGGCCATTGCGGATGAAGGTCATTGTGCTCACGATGCCAATTCTCTGCTCCCAGATGGTACGGCCGTTTGTTGCCAAATTATAGAGAAGCGAGCGGTCCTCCCTGTCCAGCAGCCATTGTCCCAGAAGGGGGTAGCAACTGAGGTCCACAAGGTCCCAGTTGTTGATCCAGGCCGTATGATCCAGGTAGAACTCCACGCACTGCTCTTTCGTCAC
The DNA here is from genome assembly GCA_900319485.1 of uncultured Bacteroidales bacterium. Lineage (GTDB taxonomy): Bacteria > Bacteroidota > Bacteroidia > Bacteroidales > UBA932 > Cryptobacteroides. The sequence continues at coordinate 24,800 of ONOQ01000005.1, forward strand.
CCCCGGTGCCCCTTCCGTCACCCCCGACTTGATCGGGGGTCTCTTCCCTGCGTGCGAAAACACTTCCACCAGGGCAAGGAGGGCGGCAAGCCGGACCTCGTGGTAGGGGCTGGTGATGCACTCCTCAAGGTCCTGGAAACTCACGGAGCGCCAGCACTCCTTCACCACGGCGCGGGTGACGGGAACCTTGATTCCAAGGAACTTGTCCCCTTCCCCGTACTGGCCCGGGCCGGTCTTGAAAAAGCGGGAGAGGCCGGGAACCTGGGAAGGATCGGCCTTGGACAGCATCCATGTCAGAAGGACATTCATAGTTTCTTAGCAAGCATAACGGCGGAAGCGCCAACGGCAACGGCCATAGCGCTTACGATTGCCTCAAGGGCCACCATGCTCACGGAATTCATCAGGAGCACGGCGCTGGCATCCACCAGGAAATGCAGAAGGATTGCGGCCGGGAACAGCCACAGCCACTTGCCGCCCTTACGCACCGCCGTCCACACAAATACGGACAGTCCAATCTGGAGGATTATGGCCGATGCCCTCTCCCAAAGACCCGTGAGGAACGTTCCGGGAGTGGAGGTTTCAAACTGAGCGAAAGTACCCTGCATCTGGGCCTGGGCTTCGGCGGGGACGGCGGAAAGGATTGTATCGGCCTGTCCGGCGTTGATTAGAGCGGCAATGACAAGATTGGAAACCATAGAGACGCCGAAGATGATGAGCATCTCAATGCCGCCGTGGCCTATTCCGTATGCCACCGCGGTCCTGGCGCCTTGAGGCTCATCCTTCAGGAGGAACTTCATAGCAAGGAAGCGGCCGGTCTCCTCAAAGATTCCGGCAGCAAGGCCGCCGTAAAGAGCATAGTACCAGACATTTCCGGTGATAGCAGGGCCGATTGCACCCTTCAGCACCACCTGATGCAGGATGGTTTCCAGAACCAGGGCAAAGAGTACGAATACGCCGGCGCCAATCAGAATGGTCCGCACCTTTACATTGTACTTTTTCACCATCCACAGGCTCAGGAGGATGGGCACGGCAATGCCAAGGACGGCACAGATTGCCATAGTGATAATTGAACTTACCGGTACCATATGCTATAACTGTTTCAATGCCTTGGATAACTGGTCCGGGCAACTGGTGCCGCGGCCCTTGCAGTTGATGCCTTCAAGGCGGGAGATTATATCGGCCTTATTCATCCCCTGAATGAGCGCGCCTATTCCCTGAAGGTTTCCGTGGCAGCCGCCGGTGTAGCGGACGCTCCTTACCACGTCCCCCTCAAGTTCAATGTCTATCTGGCGGGAACAGACTGCGCCGCTGGTCTGGAAGGAGGCCTTGCGGATGCCCCCTTCTGTCTGGTCTGAGATCTTTGTTACTTCAAACATACTATTTCTACGTTTCTGGTGCGGGTGATGTGACTTTTCTTGGCACATATCCAGCACTTTTAGTCCTTTTCTGCGGGTGATGTGACTTTTTCCGGCACACCACCGGCACTTTTGGCCCTTTTCTGCGGGTGATGTGACTATTTTCGGCACACCACCAGCACTTTTGGCCCTTTTCTGCGGGTGATGTGACTTTTTTCGGCACATCACCGTCACAAGCTAGGTGTGGTCAATGGTGTACAGATTGCCCTTGCGGACAATCACGTTCTCATTTTCATAGGGTCTGTTTTCCGACACCTTCTTGGTGCGGAAGGTCTGGTACTTGATTTTGAGCAGGTCTCTCATCCTTGGATCCGCGAACATTGCTGCGGCCGATCCAAAGTAAAAGTGTTCACGGGTGTCCTTGACCTCCACGTGAATGATGGTTCTGTGATGGATTAACATATTGCTGGAACAAATTTACAACTTTTCTACAAAAAACAAAAAAAAGTTGCAGGTATGTCAACTATTTAATATATTTGTAGAGCCGTGCAAAAGTGCGGGAGATAGTTATGAAAAGGATATATTTACTGAGCACGGAACATCTGGAAGATGGCCTGTGGTTCCGGGATGAAGAAGATTTCAAAGTGGCCATGAACTACATTGCTATAGAGGCCGCGCGGCACCCTGAAGTAGTGGTGCTTACCTTTATCCTTATGTCCAATCACGTGCATTTTGTGCTGAAAGGCACAATGAAGGATGCCAAAGATTTTGTAGATAACTTCAAAAGACGCTACTCAATCTACTATCAGAAAAAGTATGGCATCCGGAAGTTCCTGAGGCACAACGGGCTGGACATCAAACTCATTCCCTATGAGGATGAAGCGGTGGAAAAAGCCATCGCGTATGTACTGATGAACTGTGTGGGGGCTGGAATCTGCGTCCATGCCGGTCAGTATCAGTGGGGAACGGGCGCCACGTTCTTCGGCCAGCCGGAAAAGGGGGGACGTTTTTTAAAGAGTTTATCGGCCCGTGAAATAAAAAAACTTCTCCATACGGACGAAGAAACTCTTCCGGGAGAATGGATTATCGGCCAGGATGGTTACATCCTTCCACAGAATTATGTGGACTGCAAGGGCGTGGAAACCCTTTTCAGAACGCCCCAGAGGCTGAACTACTTCCTAAACAGTTCTTCAAAAGCCCGCAAACGGCTGGAGTACGCAGACTCCAACTTGCCTGCTTTCCGGGACCAGACAATCCTCGCAACGCTGCCAGACCTCTTGAGGAGCCTGTTCCACAAAGATACATTTACGCAACTCCTTCCTGAAGAGCAGGTGGAATGCGCCCGCCAAATCCGTTTCCGTTTCAGTGCTGACGCCACCCAAATAGCCCGCGTGTGTGGCATCACATACGCTAAGGCCGCACAGCTGCTGGATAGCATATAGACTGAGTGCGGGAGATGTGACGGAAAAAGTCACACCACCAGCGGAAAAGGGCCGAAAGTGCGGGAGATGTGATGGTAAATGTCACACCACCTGCAGAAAAGGGCCGATAATGCGGGAGATGTGCCAGAAAAAGTCACATCACCCGCAGAAAAGGGCCGAAGGTGCGGGAGATGTGCCAGAAAAAGTCACATCACCAGCAGAAAGGGGCCAAAAGTGCGGGAAATGTGACGGAAAATGTCACACCACCAGCGGAAAAGGGCCGAAAGTGCGGGAGATGTGACGAAAAAATGTCACACCACCTGCACCAGGAGGACGTTATGAAGTGCAGAGAAAATGTTGTAAATTTGGACTGTGAATCAGGTGTGGGTCCAATGAACTGAGAACTGAGAACTGAGAACTGAGAACTGAGAAGTGAGAAGTGAGAACTGAGAAGTGAGAAGTGAGAAGTGGGAAGTGGGACATGAGGACCTGATGAACTGAGAAATGAACCGTGAATACAGAGAAACATCCATTTGAGCCGTTTTTGCCGGAAGGGGCGCGGATACTGTTCCTGGGGAGTTTTCCGCCCCAGCCGCACAGGTGGTGCATGCCGTTTTACTACCCCAACTGGATCAATGATTTCTGGCGCATCATGGGCCTTATCCACTTTGGGGACAAGGACCACTTCACTGTCCCCGGTGAAAAGCGGTTCAATGAGGCCGATATCCGCGCCTTCTGCACAGACCACCGCCTTGCATTCTTTGACACTGCCACTGAGGTCCACCGCCTGAAGGATAATGCCTCCGACGCCTTCCTGGAGGTTGTCACCCCCACGGACATCCCTGCACTCCTGAAGCGAATTCCCAACTGCCGTACCCTTGTCACCACAGGCCAGAAAGCCACGGAAGTTGTGGCTGAGGCCTTTGGATGCCCCCTTCCCCCTGTTGGCAGCTGGGTAACTCTACGGCTGGATCAGGCATCTGCCGGACAGGCGGCTGAAGGAAAGTCAACCCTCACAAGCCCTTCGCGCGCAGATGCCATCGAGGTGAAGTTCTGGCGGATGCCGTCCACTTCACGGGCGTATCCAATGCCGCTGGAGAAGAAAGCGGAGGCATACCGGAAGTTGTTCCCTCAGCATAAGAAACTGATACTCTGGGACCTGGACGGAACGCTCATAGACACCCTGGAGGACCTTGCCGCCGCGGTGAATCACGCCCTTGAACTACGCGGTCTCCCCCTCCACAGCGTGGCCCAATACCGCAAGATGGTGGGCCACGGCGTCCGGAACCTTGTGAAGCAGGCCCTGGAGGCATCGCTGAAGGAGACCCCCGATCAGGTCGGGGGTGACGAAGGAGGCACCGTGGGTGACGGGAGCGTCATGCCCGGCCCCGACCGGGCATCTGCCGGCCAGGCGGCTGACAGGCAGCAGCTGCGCGCGTCAGGCTCGCGATGGCTGAAGGAAATTGGTTTTTCGGGCACCGCCCCGAAAAATAATTTCATTCAGCCGCTGGGAGAGCAGGTGCTGCCGGAAGAGGGGCAGCAGCTGCGCGCGTCAGGATTGCGATGGCAGGAGGAGCAGGTGCTGCCAGATGCGTACATTGACGCGGCGCTGGGGGATTTCAAGGAGTATTACTCCGCTCACATCGATGTGCATACAAGGCCGTACCCGGGGATGCAGGAAATGCTCAGTGAGTTGCAGACAAGGGGCGTGAAGATGGCTGTGGCATCCAACAAGTTTCAGGAGGGAACGGAGCATCTTATCCGGGAGTTTTTCCCTGACATTCAGTTTGTCTCAATCCTCGGGAACAGGCCGGGGTACCCGCTGAAGCCGGATCCGGAGATAGTGCGGGAGGTGCTGGCCAAGGCCGCCGTTGAGAAGGAAGATGCCATAATGGTTGGGGACTCCCCCACCGATATGCGCACGGCGGCAAATGGCGGGATTGATGCCGTGGCAGTGAGTTGGGGGTACAGGACGGAAGAGGAACTCTCCGGACACCGGATTGCACATTCCATTGAAGAACTGCGAAGAATACTATGTTTTACGTAAGCGACCCCATATCAACGCCCCCGGAGGCCTTTGCAACAAGGCTCCAACAGACTGTCTATGAGACGTTTGCAGCCAAAGGCATCCCCTTCACGCGTGTAGACACTGACCCCGGAATCACAATGGAGGACTGCCAGCACATTGACGCCAAAATCGGCATCCATATTGTGAAAACCATATTCCTTTGCAACAGGCAGGAGACTCAGTTCTACCTCTATGTGACAAGCGACGACAAACCCTTCGTAACCAGGGACTTCTGCGCCGCTATGGGAGGGATTCCGCGTGTGTCTTTTGCATCGGCCGATAAACTTTGGGAACTCACCGGCGTGGAGGTTGGCGCAACCACCATCCTCAGCGCCGTGCTGCCGGAAGCCGCTAACGTTCATCTTGTTATGGACGCCGGAATCTCCAAGGCCGATTACTTTGCCTGCACGGACGGCACCCCCACCTGCTTTGTGAAAATCGGCACGCGTGACCTTCTTGATAAATATCTGGAAGGCAGGGAGTTAACTCTAATCTAAACGCCTTTCTGCCAGGCCATAAGGACCACCACGCCGCTCACAATCAAAATGACCAGGCTCAGGAAAATGCCGTACATAATCCCCGTCTTGAGCCCCAGTCCCAGGCCTTTTTTCCACCCCACCCCAAGCCACTGGCAGTAATCCACCGTGAGTAGCGCCAACATCAGGAGCACGTTCACGGACCCGCTCTCGCCAAAAGTGAAAAGCAGGGCAAAAAGCATAAAGAAACTGAACTGACAGAGGACATATGCCGATGCCGCCGCCGTGGCGGACATCCCCAACCTGAAGCGCCTGAGCCCAACGGACATAGCCAGCCAGAGCAGGATGAACTGCCCTATGAAAAGCGGGATTCCCTGGCTTCTCAAAGTGCCCTCCAGCGCCGCCAGGGCCGATTCCCCCCTGTTTGTCACAGCCTCAGGATGCTTGTCCAGATTAAGATCTGTGTAGCCCTTGTTCATAAGGGTGGCAATATTGTAGAGCAGATGCTGACCACGGGTATCGGCCAAACTATCATACTCCTCCTTGAACTCCTGGGCTTCATTCATCTTGTCCAGGAAAGAGTCCTCCTTATGCTGCACCGGGGCCAGTACGGCCGATACAAGCGCAAAGAAAGCGTAGAATATGATGAGCGCAGTGAGCGGTGCCAGATAACGCTCGTGGTCACCGCGGATGTAATCCCGGATCATATACCCGGGCCGGAAAAGAAGGTGCGTGAAGGTGCGCTTGGCGTCGTCGTTAAGGAACGGGATGCTGTCAAAAGCGCCCTTGTAGAAGTCTCCCTTACGTTTACCGGCAGCCTCCGCGCGCTTTTTCCATGGCAGGTAACCCAGTTCCTGCCATATCCGGAATGCCCTCCAGCGGGTTTTCAGCGAGTGTTTTGTCATATTCTCTGTCTTTATCCGGCACATCTCCGGCGGTTACAAAGATAAGAAAATAAACGCTATCTTTGCACTATGGAAATCATTGAACTCAATACGCTCAAGGAGCAGGATATCCAGGACCTCCTGGGTCTTATGGAGGTGCTGGACGGCAGCATAACAGTTACGCCGGACATTCTGAAAGCGGCGGCGGAAGCGCCTGAGACTCACCTTTTTGTGGCGGTGGAAGGCGGAAGGATTATCGGCACTGCAAGCCTATGCATCACCCGTCACCCGCTTGGCCTCAAAGGCGGCATCGAAGATGTGGTGGTGAGCCCGGAGGCGCGGGGAAGGCATATCGGCCGGAAACTTATGGAGCATATCATTGAATACGCCCGCGGCCTTGCGCCCATCGAACTGCACCTGACGTCCCGTCCGTCAAGGGAAAAGGCAAATCTGCTGTACCAGGCGCTTGGATTCCGGCAGCACGTCACCAATGTCTATAAACTAAGCCTATGAAATCCACCATCACAGAGGAGAAAAAGTGGACCATCCTGTCCTCTGAATACCTTATAAGGCGGCCCTGGCTCACGGCCAGGCGTGACGTGGCCCAGCTTCCGGACGGGCGCATCAACAATGAGTACTACGTGCTGGAATACCCTGACTGGGTGAACATTATTGCCATCACTGAGGACGGGGATTTTGTGATGGAAAGGCAGTACAGGCACGGCCTTGGAAACACCTGCTATGAACTACCCTGCGGGGTCATTGAGGAAGGTGAAACGCCCCTGCAGGCCGCCCAGAGGGAACTTTTGGAAGAAACAGGGTACGCCGGCGGCACCTGGAAGGAGTGGATGACACTCTCCCCCAACCCCGCCACCTCAAACAACCTTGCCCACAGTTTCCTTGCAGTTGGAGTAAAAAAGGTTTCCGGCCAGCATCTTGACGCCACAGAAGACATTGACGTATATCTGAAAAGGCCGGAATTCGTGCGGCAACTTCTGGAAGAGAACCAGATCCTCCAGGCCCTTATGGCTGCCCCGCTCCTGAAGTACTTCCTTTCACAGGCTCCATATGGACAATAATATGTGACTGCTGCCCAAAGCGGTCCTTGAAGCGGCGTTCCACCTCCGAGGCCTTCTCATGGGCCTCCGTGAGGGACTGCCGGCCGTCAAGACGGATATGAACTTCCGCCGCAATACGGTTGCCGATACGCCGCGTCCTTAGGTTATGAGGGTCCTCAACGCCGTCCACAGACCTTATAATCCGTAGCATCTCCTTCTCAGTCTCTTCCGGGAGTGAACTGTCCGTAAGTTCCCCAAAAGACGGCCCCAGGAGGTCCCAGGCCACCTTTACCAGCATTGCGCCCACAACAATGGAAGCCAGCGGATCCAGCACAGCCCAGCGCGGGCCAAGAAGCAGTGCGCCTCCAATGCCGATAGCCGCCCCAATGGAACTGAGGGCATCGGAGCGGTGATGCCAGGCATTGGCCTCCAGGGCCTTTGAATCCAGTTTCCGGCCCTTGATACGCGTATATTGATACAGGATTTCCTTCACGCCGATGGAGATAAGCGCAGCCCAGAGGGCAATTGCGCCCGGGCTCTTTAACTCCTCCCCCTGCAGCCACTGCGCCAGTTTGGTTGCCCCGGACACCACAATTCCAACGGCCGCAGCAGCCAGCGCAAGGCCGATAAGCAGCGTTGCCAGGGTCTCGAACTTCCCGTGGCCGTAGTCGTGGCCCTCGTCCTGCGGCCTGGCGCTCACCCTCACAAACACCAGCACCACAATGTCAGTGACAAAATCCGACAGCGAGTGCACGGCATCCGACACCATAGCCGCACTGTGCCCCGCCACGCCCGCCACGGCCTTCAGGCCCACCAGCAGAAGGTTCACCACGCTCCCCGCCAGCGTCACGCGGGCTATCTGTTCTTCACGGTTCATTTTGTTAGCCTTCCAGGACCTGTGCGGCGGCGTTTTTGGTGTCCACTTTCTCAATTATGCGCTCCAGGATGCCGGACTCGGAGAAGATGAACGTGCGGCGGAGGGTGCCAAGTACGGTTTTGCCGTACATCTTTTTCTCGCCCCAGGCACCGAAGGCCTGGAGCATTGAGGTGGAGGTATCGGCCAGAAGGCGGAAGGGCAGGCCGTGCTTGGCGCGGAAGCCTGTATGGGACTTTGCGCTGTCCTTGCTCACGCCCACAACGTTGTAGCCGGCGGCGGTGAGGGCGGCGTAACTGTCCCTGAACGAGCAGGCCTCGGCGGTGCAGCCGGAGGTGTTGTCCTTGGGGTAGAAATAGATTATGGTTTTTCGGCCCTTGCCGATAAAATCCTGAGACCTTACCACGTTTCCGTCCTGGTCCAGAACCTCAAAGGAGGGCATCTTGTCACCGATTTTCAGCATAACCTTCAGAGGGTGTAGCGGCGCTCAATCTCTTCCCAGTTCACGATGCTCCAGAGAGCCTTCAGGTGGTCAGGCCTCCGATTCTGATAGTCAAGGTAATAGGCGTGTTCCCAGACGTCGAAGGTAAGGAGCGGCTTAAGACCCTTGGTGACGGGATTTCCGGCACCAGGCTCCTGGGTTATCACAAGTTCTCCCTTTTCATCGGCCGATAACCACACCCATCCGCTTCCGAAAAGCCCCGCGCCCTTGGCCACGAACTCCGCCTGGAAGGCCTCAAAGCTGCCAAACTGCTTCACAATCCGGGCGGCGAGGGCGCCAACGGGGGCATTATCGGCCTTAGGGGCCCTGAACTGCGTGAAATAAAGGTTGTGATTGAGGATCTGGCCGGCGTTGTTGAAGATGCCGCCGCTTGCCTTCCGGACAATCTCCTCAAGTTCCAGGCCCTCAAAGGGACTTCCCGGCAGTGCAGCATTGAGATTATTCACATAGCCCTGCAGGTGTTTCCCATGGTGGAATCCCAGAGTCTGGGCGCTGATCACCGGCTCCAGTGCGTCCGGCGCGTATGGTAAAGAAATGAGTGTAAACATAATGCGGTTATTTATTTACGCGAATATACGCAATTTCTTCATAGAAAAAAAGAGGAGATGGGCCGATGATGTTCGGGCGCCTGCGCTGGAGCCGTGGAGGAGCCGTGGAGGGAACTAACTGATTATCAGCCGGTTATGCGAAAACGGTTAGGCGAAATCGCCCAACCGTTTTTGCATATCTTACTGTGTATCAGGCATTTAGCCCCACGCGCAAGGTCACCTGACTACTGGCCACCACAAACTTCAGGATACTCTCTCTGTAAATAAGTGGTCTCACAGTATGACCGCCGCGGACTACTTATGCTCAAAAATTCTGATCCCCATTTCATCCTCAATCTTTGACAACATCTCTAACGATAGATTCTCACTGCCCTTAACGATACGGGATACATACTGCTGGCTGCATCCCAGTTTATCCGCCACTTGCTGTTGTGTCCACTTCATCTTATCCATCATATCCAACATTTTCATAGCCACGGACTGGGAGCGCCTGAGCCAACTACGGTTGGCTCTGCGCCATTCAGCATCTTCACGCCACCTTGAAGGCGTAGGAGACTCATATTTTCTTAATCTTTCAACAGCAGTTCCCATACTATTTTTATTGAGTGTTCTGATAATCTTCAAAACTATCCCTATCTATAATATTCTGGTCCAGAAGGAAATTGCGCACCCTCTCCATCTTGGCCAATTCTGCGAATGTATGTGGACGCTCCGGCATTGTCTCGGTGAGTTTTATGGCACCTCCCGTAATTCTGAAGGAGCCCTCCTCCAAACGAATCGCATAAATACGCAACCAGCAGACGTGTTTCGGACGATTCTGTATTCGCGCTTTCTCTTTGTCCAGCATAAGCGCCACTGTTTGCCTATTGTCTAATGGCCTGAATAGCTTCTCCAAATCAGCATCTGGACTCAGGTCCAGAATCAAGCACTGCAACCTATCAGCATCTTCAATTGTGTCCGAAATAGCCTCGTTCAAATCTGTAATCTTGAAGTACGACTCTAAATCATCTTGGTTCGCGAGAAAAAACTCTCTTAACCACTCCACGTCATTCCACTGTTCAAAACTATGGAACAACGCATTTTCCGTATCATCTTCGTAACGGACCGCCCACAAACGGCCATCACGTGTTATATCATCAAAGTACAACATACTTCAGATACGTTTACAAAGGTAGACAAAAGAATTCAAAAATACAACCAACAGTTGTAAAAATCACAATTGTCCCCACCCGAAACAGTCGATCTGGTTGGTAAAGATCTATCCTGCCCTCTTCAATTGGTAATAGTTGATTTTCCATACTTCTAAGTATTAATAAACAATTGCCCGCAAGATAAGGATACATATCCGTTTCATCAAAAGGGAAACGTTTAAGTTATAAAGCGCTGAAAATGCGGAAGTTAGAGAGTCAACAGAAACGGATATTTGCGGCATTTTTGCTTTTATGCCGACGCCCTCCCCCTGATACTCAATGTCTTAGTGCAATTACCCGTTTCTGTTTTAGAGTTTTGCCTAAAAGCCGTGGAGGGAACTAACTGATTATCTGCCGATTATGCAAGAACGGTTAGGCCAAACCGCCTAACCGTTTTTGCATATCTTTCTGAGTATCAGGCGTTTAGCCCCACGCCCACCTCACTATACCCAAAGCGGAATCGGCACATCTTCAACAACAGACTCATAACAATTCTTTCGAAATCACCAAATATTGGCAAGCCTTGCCAACTTTTGGAAAAAGCAGAGGGTCAATGACATCTTTGCAAAAAAGTCACAGTATGCTAAAGAACCGTCATATAAGGCCAGTAGTTCCGGATAGCCGCCGGGGCTGGTTCCATTTGCCATCAGAGAAGGCCAAACTCTGCCTCAACCCTGCCGAAAGCACCCTCTATCGGCTTTTCCTTGCCCACCCGGAAGGCCTTCTGTCCGATGACCTGGTGCTACACTGGGATGAACTCTGGGGCATCTATGCCCACGAATCCCGCTTTGACGATCCGGCGCTCCGCGAAGATGCCCTGGTGTCCCTCTGCTCCGAATCAAAGCGGGTATTCTATTCCAACATCGCCCGCATCAAGCGCAAGTTTGTGGAGGCAATCGGCGCACGTAAGGCCAAGGGATATTACATAAAACGGTATCCCAATGGCCTGTATCGCACCCTAGCAACGCTAAGTTCAGCCTAAACTTCAATTGTTGCGGGCCGATAACCAACCAGGATAATGCCAAAGCCCGTGGAGGGAACTGACTAATTATCAGTTACTTACGTAAAAGAGGGTGAGCCGACTCGCTCACCCTCCTTTGCGTATCTTACTGTGTATCAGGCACTTAGCTCCACGCACCGCCACGGCCCAGCCCGCGTTGTCCGCGCCACCCCGCGCTACTCCCCTTCTTTCACAGGCCTTACGGCGTGGCCGTGGCAGCGGTAGGCGCCGCCTTCGGTGAAGGACATGTTGTCTCCGCAGAGGACCCACGCAAAGCGGGAATGTCCCGGGCTGAGCGTGCTGGACCAGATGCTGAACGAGGAACCGGGGCCGCCGAAGCCCACTTTTGCGCCGGTGGCAGGGAAAAACAGCGTTTCCTCGTTGACGGTACTGGTTACCTCGCAGCCGGGGATGCCGTTACGGGTGGTCCACTTCCAGGTGCAGTTTGCCCTGAGTTCATCCTGATCGGCCTTGGTGGGCATACGCCAGCCGTTACCAAGTTTCACTGCAGCCACATCATCCTCCGGTTCAAGTTCCAGGATGTTGTCCAGAGTGCCCCAATCCTCGCTGATGCAGTACTTGGTCATTGTGTCGTCAGTGCCCTCGCACCACTTGTAGTGCTCATAATCGTAGAGATTGTCGTTCTTTGGATCCAACTCTCCCCAGGCAAAGTAGGCGCCGTATTCTTCTTCGGCCGATGCCCCCAGATTGTATCTGGACCACAGCAGCCCGGACGGCAGGCCCAGATCCACGGCCTCCGCGGTATACTTCAGATTTGTATTTGCGCCGGTGGTGGTGAAAGTCTTCAGCGCGCCATAATACTGGACCTCGTCCAAGAGCAGCACAGCCGTATAATAATAGGTTGTGGACTGCTTCAGGGCCGATATTTCAAAACTGAACCGGCCATCGGCCCCTATAGAAGCCTCAACCTTGCCGCCCCGATACTTGAGCCACTCCAGAGTGTCTTCCGTTGCGCTCCAGAGGAACCACGCCCGGGCGCCGGAAGAAATCTTCACATCCTCCGCCACATACCCGTTGAGAGTGGCACCGTACTCCGTGATTCCGCTGGCATCGGCCGTGAAACAAACCGGATTTTCCGTGTTCTCCGGCTCCCCAGTCTCCCACACCTGCTCAGGCACCTCCTCCTTCCTGCCGCAGGAAAAGAGGATGAGGGATAGAAGTATAAAACTCAATCTTTTCATAACTCCAAAGGTACAGAATTACCGGGATTTGAGCAAGAGGGCCGATGACCACGCGCCAACGGCCGGTACCGTACCCTTGCAACGCTAAGTTCAGCCTAAACTTCAATCACAGCATCGGCCACAAAATCCCTGTTCTCTCCGTAGCACACGTAGCCCATCTGGTTACAAAGAAGTTTTGTCTGGCCGATGACCGTTCCGCTGCCCCCGGCATAGTGAGTGTGTCCATACAGCCAATAATCGGCCCTGTGCTCTTGGATAAAGCTATCCATATCTACCTGAAAGGCCGAATTAAGCACGCCCCCTGGATAACTGTTGAACGCAGCGCGAACCGTAGGGCAATGATGCGTCACCACTATCTTTGTTTTTGCCGATGATGCATCCAAAGCGGTTCTCAACCAGTCTACACAACGCCGGTTCAGTATATCCACATCGTTGGCACAGAACCGTTTCCCATCAAGGACGCCATAGCGGAAATCGTTCATCCCCCGCTGGACCTTCCAAAGAAATACAGGATTAATCCGAGTCCACAGCGTAGTGAAAAATAACTCCACATCCCCCATCGCCACACTCTTGTTATTGAGATAGCGCACATTTGGCCGATACTGGAACTCATAATCCTCTATGGTCTGAGCAATGTCATACCCGCCATAAAACTCGTGATTGCCCGGAACAATGAACGTCTCCTGGAAGTGCTCCGAGCACCAATCGAAAAACGGCCGCTTCATCATCTCCATATCCCCAAGATATGATATATCTCCCGCCAGAATCAGGATATCTCCAGCAGGCTTGATTCCTCCTCCCAACTCCAGCAGATTGCGGTTATCGGCAAACTCCAGATGCAAATCCGATGCGTATTGAATCTTCATAACGTTTATTATTTCTTTTGTTTTTAACGCTTAAAAAATGTTATTAATCACCTAACCTCACTCCGATATTTGGATGGCCAAAATGCAAATCGGCCGTAAAGTATATCTGGTTCATAGCGCAAATTTACGACCAATTCCGCCCCTCTGCAAATCTTTGCAAGGTTTGCAACAATTTGTAAATCAATCATTTTCTCCTATTAATAATCTTTTGCAAACATCCAAATCTTTGCAAGGTTTGCAAGGATTTGACGGCACCGGAAGAACTACCGAACTTTGCAGAAAAACTTCGGTCAGAAATACAACACAAACAATGAATGACAACCTGATAGATAAACTAGATGAGATGGGGATGCTTCACTTTGTAATAGTATCCCTTTTCAGCGCAGAGACGCTAGTGTATGCGGAATCCTGCGAAAAGTCTCTGAAAGGAGTCCGGGAGCTAAGAGCCGAACTGACGATGTCGAAATATAAAGACGATTCAAAGATTAAGAATCTTCTTGATGATGCAGAAGAAATCATCAAACGCGATTGGGAACAGTTCAAGAGGCCATCCCAACCATCAGTCCGGTAACAAGGGCAATGAAAATGCTCAGCAGGGTGCCTGCAAGAACATATTCGGACTTCCGCGTTTGTGCATCTCCAAAGCGTATGATGGACTTAGCGGCAATCAGAAGGCCCAGAGCCTCATAGTGCTGCATCAGCACAAATGCAAGGATTAACCACCGTTCAAGGTTGCCAATTAGCGCTCCAGCATTAAACCCTGTTTTGGCATCATCCTCCGGCATATTCACACTGTAGTATCTGAGCATCAGTTTAATGAATATGTTGGCCGGTTTCCAGCATATCAGAACGGCCACGGCAACGGCCACTATCCTTGTGGTTATTCCAAACGGAAGGCTCCATACGTTCCTGCAACTCCAAAACATTGACACACTAACTAGAACAAGGACATGAAGAAACTGGTCTACTGAAAACCAAACAACATTCTCCTCACGATAGGATTTCCACATATCTATTGCGAAATGTGTTACTGCAATAACAAGAGCACACCACCAAAACTGCACATCCCAGACAACCAGCCAAGAAAGCGCAAACACAACCAAAGCGTGACTATAATGATATAGGCTACGCCACTTTCTTTCCACCTTGTCCCTGCAACCCTTCCTGGTTTGCAACACAAAGTCTGCCACTACGTGAGCCAGTAAAAGACTCAGGAACAATTCAATCCACATACTCTTTAAAACTCAAGTTCCTCGAAATTTCCGATTGCCGCATTCAACAGCCGCCACTGGGCACTGCTGGAACGGGTATTGACAGCTGACTGGTATATTCCCAGGCGATCAGCAATTTCTATCTCTTTAAAGCCTAGCAATTTATAGAAAACCACCTGAGCCTGCTTTGCCGAATATGAGTCGGCCAGATTCCCTGTCATAGCCACATATGAGTCCAGCAAATTGCTTAAAGACAACGGGGCCCGGTCCATCTCGAATGCAGTGTAAAGATAATCTTTTCTGCCGATTTTGTCAAGGTTCCTTCCGGAAATATTGATGGCTTTGCCATTTATGATATCGTCCACTTTATCGGCATAGTTTATATCTGCTATGCCAATAGAGAAGCGGATTCCGTGCCGCTGAAGAAGCTCGTCACAGTCATATCCTGCGGCTAGCACCTTCACAAACAACTTAATCAAGATAGCAATACGGAGAGAATACCTATATTCCGGGACAAAGCATTCAATGCTATCTCCACGCACAATCCTGGCCCAGAAACCGGGGTATTCCTTCTCAAAATCTTCAAACAAATCCCCCAACTTACTACGCAGTTTCATCATATCCTGCGTAGACAGCGAGGTAGAACGAACCAAGTCCGCCGAAATTGTAGCAACCATATGCCAGATACTCTTACTTTCGGCAAAAATATCAATATTTTATTAGATAAACAACAAATATCAATATTTTCTATAATATTTTACGATTATCAGGTTTTTATCTGATATTAAGAGAAACCTATCCGGGCCCTATCACCGTGCATCTTCTCTTCTCGGCAAAGCCTTTTTATGTCATGAAGATCCGGTCTCTTGCCTTCAAGAACTTCCATGATGGTTGCCTTGCGGATGATATTATCAATTTCACCGCCGCTGAAAGAAAAGTCTGTAGCCAGCGCCTGAGCATCTTCTTCGGAAAGTGACGGCATCTTGGACAGCCAGATTCGTTTTCGGGCATCCAATGCGGGCTTGTCAAATTTGATTTTGAACAGGAAACGCCTTTCAAATGCACTATCCAGATTATCGGCCATATTGGTGGTAGCAACGAGGATACCGTCCAGGCGCTCCATCTCTTCCAGGATGATATTCTGGATGGTGTTTTCCGTTTGCGCCACGTTGGAGGAGTCGGAGTCCTTACGTTTGGAAAAGATACCGTCGGCCTCATTGAAAAGCAGAATAGGGCGCAGTTCGCTGTGCTCGCAAATATCTTCATACTTTTTGAAAACGGCTTTGATGAGTTTTTCGCTTTCTCCAAACCAGCAGGACTTGGTGGAACTGATATCCACGTGATAGATGGCCCTGCCTGTAGAGCGGGCTATCTGCATCACGCTCTCCGTTTTTCCCGTTCCCGGCGGGCCATAGAGCAAAGCCGCTATCCCTCTTTGCATTCCCCTTTCTTCCAGGCGCTTACAAAGCGTCACATAATTACTTTCTTGAAGGCTTTTCTCTAACAAGTCAAGTTGCGACTGAATTTCCAATCCAAAATAGAGTTTCCGTTCCACAATCTTTTCCGGAAGGAAGTAGTCCCTGTCTCCCACTTTTTCCATGAAATTCCGGGCATCATCGCCAAAGAAAAGACGCTTGCCATTATCGGTGAGCGTGAGTACAGAATTATCAAAAAAGCCCTGCTTGCTGCACTCTACCAGTTTGCCCTTCTGAAGCGGGTGTTCCTCTGCCTTGAACATATGGGACATTCTCACCGATTGTGCCTTCGGATAGATGCAGGACAAATCTGACAGCCCGAATGAGCCATCCTCCATACATTCATAACAAACCATATAGAAGAGGAAACGGTCCAGATCGTCATAATCCATCTCCAGTTTTTCCACAAAAGAAAGACGTGCATTTGCGATTTCCAGGCGGAACAGCTTTTTCTTGATTTCCTCCGAGAATCCGGGCCTGTCTTCATCAGCATCCCGATATATTTTGTTGACTGCCGATGCGAAGCCATAGCAGTCGAGGCCTTCTATCGGTTTTATGAAAGCCTGAGCCCCATCTCCAAGAAAAAGCCTGACGCCTTCATTGGTCAGTTTAACGCTATGTTCCCCTACACCTTCTACCCATCCTTCCTTTAGCAGCGGGTTCTCCAGTTGCATGATGGAACTCCTAACCGATAACCGCTTCCCCGGAGAATCGAAGATATCCAGAAGTACTTCCAGGAGATCCGTATCCCGGTCTACTCCAGAAGTATAATCATTGCAGGCCACATAAAATAACGTCCTGTCCTCAATACCTATCTCTTTTTCTCTCAACGACTTGACCATAACAAATGCCGAGAACGCCTCTTCCAGTTGCAGGACATTTCCCAGGAGTTCCTGCGTATCCATACCCTCCTTTTTCCTGGAATCGACCATGTTGGCGACAAGGCCACAGAAATCACACTGATCAAGGACCTTCTGCTTCTCCGGTTTCGGATTCTGCTTTATCTCTTTTCCTTGCAGGATGGCCTCCAGCACTGTAGGATTCACCCTGTACCGCCGCTTTAAAGGTGACCTGGCAATTCCATTTTCCAGCGTCAAGTAGCCGCCCTTTTCCAGGTCGGCCAAAAAACAGTAATACCCCATTACATCCAGCACTGGACAATTGAAATAATCGGCCAGATCCGTTATTCCGGTTGACGTTTCCGCAAGATCCCGTTCAAACACAGGAACGAAGGCCAATGCTTCCATCCCTTCCATGCCAGTACACTGGGACAGGGCCTTCATAGCATCCAGTGCCTTGTTGATACTTTGATTGGTAAGGCCCTTGCCCTTCAGCATCTTGGAGATGGCATGGATACAGTTGAAGGGGTTGAGTTTTCCGTCCCGTCCCAGTAAACTCTCCGGCGTATATGTATATCGGCTCGTCATTCGATGAAGTACTTTTTCTGCAAAGGTAAACTGCTTTAAAAGCCCCTGCAATTCTTTGCAAACCTTGCAAAAAATTGCAATTGTTTAAGTTTTTTCTATTACACATAAACTGCTTATTTCCAAATCCTTGCATAGTTTGCAAGGATTTGGAATCGGACTTCAGTCGGCCTAACTTTGCCGAAAAACAAAACGCTATGCTGACATTCAAAAAATACAGTTCCATCGAGAACCACTTCGACAGCGCCTTCATGGAGAAGGTCCGCAACCATACCCCCTTTGACGCCAGATTTGTGGTACAGGAAAAGGTACACGGCTCTAACTGCAGTTTCCTCTGCGACGGGAAGGATATCCAGTTCGCAAAACGCACCGCCGTGGTCTCCTACAACGAAGACTTTTACCAATGGCAAGAGTTGATGGATCTCTATCGCGAGCGCATATTTAAGGTATTCGGAATAGTTAAAGAGCGCATCCCGGAACTCACCTCAATCATCGTCTATGGGGAGATGTTCGGAGGCGCATATCCGCACAAGGAAGTTAAGCGAATCGGAGCAATGTCGGCTATTCAAAAGGGCGTTTACTACTGCCCCGGGCACGATTTCTACGGCTTCGACATCTATGCATATACACCGGACGACGCCTTCTACCTGGACGTAGATACCGCAAACTCAATTTTCCAAGAGGCCGATATTTTCTTCGCAGAAACCCTCTTCGAAGGCACCCTCGACGAGTGCCTTGCCTATCCCAATGCCTTTCCCAGCAAGATTTTTGAGCACTTTGGCCTGCCGGCCATCGATGACAACATCTGCGAAGGCATCGTCATCCGTCCCAAGACACCGCTTTACATACCAAACGGTTCACGCATCATCATCAAAAGCAAGAATGCACGTTTTGCGGAGAAAAAAGGTGTCAAACACGCCCCAAAAGTCCCGAGGGCTGTACCGGAAGAAGTAGCCGAGCTATTCACTATGGCCGAAGACTACTTCACTGCACCGCGTCTAGACAACGTTAAGAGTCACATCGGAGAGGTTTCTTTCCCAAAGGATCTCGGCCGCGTTAGCGGGCTCCTGGCCAAAGACGTCTTGGAAGACTTCCTCAAAGAGCAGTCCGAGGCTTACAACAACCTTTCCAAACAAGAGCAGAAGACTCTTAATGGACTCCTGAACAAACGCGCTATAGACTTTATCAAAGGCATCATCGGGATGCCGTAATTGAATAACGCCGATTATGAGACTCCATATGCCGAACTGCCCGTGGAGGTAACCTGCTGATTATTAGCCGCTTACGCAAAATAGGGTAAGCCAATCCGCTCACCCTATTTTGCGTATCTTTCTGAATATCAGACACTTAACTCCACGCACCATCGCACCATCACGCCAACGCGCCATCGTGCCACCGCCGCGGCCACTTATGCAAGCACAATAGCAGGATCGATATGCAGGCGATAATAAATTGTCCGGGCTTGCTCGAAGGTAGGATTTGCCTTTCCGCTCAGGATGGCATTAAGACGCGCCGCGGTCATTCCAAGCATCGAAGCCATTTCCTTCTGGCTCCACTGATTCTCGGAAAGGCGGGCTTTCATAGTCTCTGACAGAGAAGGAGCCTCAATAGGATAGTTTTCCTGCTCATATTCCTCAACCAGGGCCGATAATACATCTAGTTCCTGCAGACGAGGATCGTCTGAGGGCGTATTTTCATCCGTTTCGAAGAAAAGTTCATCGATACGCGCCATCATGGCCTTGTACTGTTTTTCGTCTTTAATCTGTGCCATATTCCTTCCTCCTATATGGTTGAAACATCTATCTTGTCATATTCATCGTGTGTCCCGATAAAGCGGATATACACGAGCGACGGAGTGAACTTAACTGCAACCACCAGCCTGTAATGATTTCCTTTTATATTGAAAACATAGTGCTGATTCCCCACGTAATCAACTGAATTAAAATCGTTTTGCATATCAGTAAGGCTGTGCCAGGAAGCACGGCTGGTCTTCACATACCATTCCTTCAAAGCCTGCTCTGAATCCGGGTGCTTTTCCCAAAACTCTCTCAAAGATGATATGGCAATCACTCTCATAGCACAAAGATAAAAATTATCAAATTGATAACAAAATTTTTTTAAACGAAATTTTCAAAGCCCTTCTCGATGGTTGAAGGTTCCACAATCGGTAACATACCCTTCCTGATCATACCCCTTCTGGTGGCGGTGGATCAGTTGCACAAGGGGTTCCAGGCGGGGGTCCGGGAGCGGCATACGGCCAAAGCGGGCGAACTGGACGCTGTAGCGCTCACGGCTGCCGGAGGCGGCAAGGCGCTCCTCGATATCGGCAGGGACAAAGAAGGCGGAGCGCTCGGGGCCAAGGTGAGGGTAGAACTCCGTGAGGTAGATGTTGATTCCCGCAAGGTCGAAGTCCCCGAAGTGGACGTACTGGTTGGGGATTTCCTGCAGCCACATCACAAGGTCCCGCGACTGCGGGTAGCGGGAGACCAGCAGGAGTGGCGGGATGCCGTCTCCGCCGAACTGGTCCAGGATCTCATCCCAGACGGCGCCCTGCCGCTCCGGGAGGCGGAAATTCTCCATATTCTCCACACCCACCACAATGGCGTTGGAGGGGATTCTGAACTGAAGGAAGTCACTGATATAAAGGAAACTGCCTGGACAGGGGCACAGCAGCAGTTTCCGCTCCCCCAGGCGCACGCTAAGCGGGCCGATTACATTCACCGGAAAGCCCGGGCAGGAGCGTACGGAAACGGCCTTGGAGTCTCCAAGGAGCTGAACCTGCTGCGCGCGGGAGGCAGGCGGCGAGGCAAATAAATCGGCCGTTTCCTCAAGCATATCCGGCTGCAGGCCCTTACTCCTTAAATACACGTCAAAAGCGGCCTTGGAGACCACCCTGAGGGACTTATGGCTGCCCCGGACGATGCAGGTAACCCCACCTTCGGAGAGCATTTCATCCAGCCACTCCGGTGGAAACCGGCTGAAAGGAACGCTCTCTCCACGGCTTAATGAAGAAAATGCCTGAATCAAAGATGCCCTCATACCTCCGCCGCCTCCTTCCGGCTCAGAAGTGATTGAATCACGGTATGGTTACTCTCCTTGGTTAGAAGGTAAGTGTGCCTGTAATCGGCCACATTGTACGGCACCGGGGAGCCGTTCACCAGGAAGATATTCCGCGCCCCGGCAAAGTCCAGGATGCCCTTGATGTTGCGGGGGTGGAGTTTCCCTATCTCATCCATCACGCAGTGAAGGCGGAAATCCTTGAACCGGCCGCTCACCCGCTCCTTGAACACATTGATGAGCATGATGTTAACCATAGCCTTCACCAGAACGTCCGTGCCGTCGGAGCCCACTGACGATATCTTCTCAACCCAGCCGGTGTCGTTGTCGTTCTCCCGGATGCGGAACTGCATCTCGAAGGTATCTCCCAGGGTGAGGCGGGCGCTCCCGAGGTGCTCCGTCCCAAGTTGCCGGGCCAGTTCCAGCAGGAACTCCACCGCCCCGGTGTTCACCTGGTCCCGTTTATCGGCCCCGAAAAGGTTCACCTCCCCCATCCCGAAGCCGTGATCCCCCACGAACTGCTTGATTTCCTGGAGGAGAACCACCAGGCGGCCCGGCGACGGGACTGTGCGGAGTTCAATGCTCCTGACGGCGCCGATGAAGTTTTTCTCCTTAAAGTCGAAGTTGATGTCGCGTACGATGCCGGCAACCTCGGAACTGTGGCGGGAGACCTCGTCCATCTCGTGGGAGATGCGAAGGAGAAGGTCTGCGTAATGCCCGCTGGTGCGCCGACGGAACTCCTCAATCTTGTCATTGCCGATGAATTCCTCCAACTGAGCCGCAAAGGCGCGGAAGTCCTCGTCCGTGCGGTTGTCCGTCCGGAAGCCGAAGACGTTGCCCGGGCTGAAGCAGCCGGTGAAAGCCGTAACGCTGTCCCGGAAGGTGTTTTCCGTGGAGCGCCTGTCACTGAGCGTCTTATGGATCTGGTCAATCAGTTGACGGCAGGTCTTGTCAGTCTCCGCCTCCCTCGCCTCAGGAAGAAGTGGCAGCGGGCAGTTTTCCTCAAAATTCCGGGCGCTTTCAAGACCTTCACGCAGGGTTTTGAGTTCATCTTTCAGGAGCCTCAGGGCTTCAAGGGCAGTGTTAAGGGCATCCTCCACCTTTCTCCGTTTAAGGTTGTAGCGGTCCTGAAGGCCGGCCTTCTTGCCCTCCAGCGCCTTTTTCTGAGAGGCAAGACTGTCCTTCCTGTCAAAGTAGTTTTCCTTGTCCTGCCGGTATCGGAAAAGCGTTTCCTTGTTCTTGCCGATGGCCTCCAAGCGCTCCTCCAGGACACGGATGGCCCCCTCGCACCTCTCCAGCGCCCGGATATCGGCACCCTCCCCGAAAAGAGCCTTCTCCCTTTCCACATTCAGCGCTTTAAGGGAAGAGGCCAGTTCCAACTCCCGGGCCTTGATTTCACTTTCCACGGCCGACTGCGCCTGATTCCGCTGATGAAGGAGGGACTGCCGATGCCTTGCCTCGTTCTCCCGGGCCCTGGCGCATTCCCCGGCTTTTTCCAAAAGGAGTTTCTTAAGGGCGTCTTCAGAGAGCACCCGCTCTGATGTGAGAGCCCGGATTTCCTCCTGGAAACGGGCCTTCGCTTGCTCACGCGCCTCCAGCGTCTTCTGCTCGTAGAGAGCCTTCCGGCCCTCCGCAGCAGTGAGTTTTGCGGGAAGCATCAGACCAGCGGTACGGATACCGGAGAGTTCCTCACGGAGGGCCTTTATCTTAACGCCCCATTTCTTCTTAAGCGCCTGAATTTCAGCCTCTTTCTCGGCAAGGAGGTTCTCCCTTCCGGCATTCAGTGAAGCGCGTTCCTTTTCCAGTTTGAGTTTCTCCTTCATAAGCTGCTCCGGCGTTCTTACCTTCGTTTTGAGACTGCTTAGGTCAATGTCCACCCCAAAAAGCGACTCCCCCTTTCCCTCTGACGGGAACAGTTTTTTGGAATAGAGGACCGCCTTTTCATCGGCCACCTTGCCGATATTTCCCTCCCAGTCCGGTTTATGAAGGGAAAGCCACTGAATGAAAGAGCCCTCCATAGAAGAGAGAAGCGCTTCAATATCAGTTATTTGAGAGTCAAGGACGGTGATCCCCGAAGCCATCTTTTCAAGCCTTCCGTCGTACTCCCTGGAAAGGGCATCCTGCGCGTACTGCCCGTCCTTCACTGCCGCATCCACCTGCGCCTGGGCCGATTTCTCCGACGCTTCCAGCGCCCTCTCCTCGCTCCGGAGCCGGGCAAGTTCCGTGCGGACACTGTCTATTTCATTTTGGTAAGGGTTAAGGTGAGAAGACACCGCCAGCCCCTTATCTGCAGAGGCAATCCTTTCCTTTAAGTCAGAGATCTGGTTTTGATAAGCAGCCTCCCTCTCCGCAAAAGACTCCTCGATGCCGGAAAGTTCTTCCTGCGTAGATGCCATCAACCTGGTTATCTGCGTGTTATACGCCTCGCCTATCTCAACGATTCGCTTTCCTCGCGCGGCCTTCCAGCCCTCGAAACCAAGTTTCAGGGCACTCTCGCGGTCGGCAAACTGGGCCGATATATCCGCATACTCCCTCATCAGGCGCTCCCGGAGTTGCCGCTCCCCGTCAAGCTCCGCCTTAAGGGCCGGTTCCTCCCCGTCCTCCTCTATAATACGGCCGATATCCAGGGCCTCGTACTTTCTCCGCAGCCTTGGAATCTTCTCCAGTGCATCCTTCACAATGCCCAGTTCCTCGTCCAGGCCGGAGAGTTCCTGGCGGAACTTTTCCGAAAGTTCAGCCAGTTTCTCCCTGTGCTTATCTATCTGGATCTCAAGCGCTTCCGCCTCTTTTTCCGCCAGGGGGATCCGTTCCTCGGCACGGCGGCGGGCAAAGCGAAGTTCCAGCAGAGCCGTCTGAAGTTCGTCGTCCAGATACAGAAGGCGTCGGTACTGCTCTATCAGGCGGTCGGCCAGAGAGCGCACCTTGATCTCTCCCTTTTCCTTGTCAAACCACTGCAGGATGTCCCTGTACTCCCTCTCGAACTCGGAGAGTTGTCCGCGGAAATAAACCAGATCTATCCCCGGTTCCTCGTCCCCCAGGGACCTTATTATTATGTCCTTTATAAAATCCGCATCCACCTTGGCGCCCAGGAACACGTTCTGAAGGCTCCTTGGAATGTTCTGATACTGAGCCGTTTCCATTATGCAGTACGGATGGAAGGCCTTTTCCGTAACCGCCCTGTTGCCGTACAGGATGTCACGGTACTCCTGGTACTCGTCCACAATCCGGGTCATCGGTGCGCCCTCCAGCCGCTGGCGGATGAGGCTGTGATCGGCCGTCACCCTGCCGTCCTCCCCCACCAGCCAGTCCCGGGAGAAGGGCGCGCCGATAAAGCGGAAGACGCTCCGTGCGTGCCGCCGGAAAACCAGCACCGTAAAGGCCCCGAACTCCGTTTCAACCTCATACGCCAGGTAGGAATCCGCCCCCGGAAGGTAGAAATCGTCAAAACTCTTCTTCTCACGGCTTATCCCAAGACGCGTCTTGTCCCCGGTGTAAAAGAACAAAATCGCCCTCAGCACCGTGCTCTTCCCAACGCCCTGGGTACCAATAAGATGCACGTTGCCGTCAAGCCGCACCTCCCCGTAGCGGATGCCGGCACTGTTAATGAAGATTACCTTACTTAACTGTCTCATTTTCTTCCTCTTCCGTAATAGTGAGCATTTCCACCAGGTCCTCCAGGAAATGGAAGGCCGACGTTACCCGGTACCGCTGCTCAAACTCGTTCTCCAGTTCTATAAAGCCCGCCTTCAGAAGGTCCTCAACCAACTGGTCCACCGCAGCCTTCACGCTCCGCCCTCCCTCGTACAGACGCCGGGCCTTTTCCTTCAGTTCAACGTCGGCCGCTGTGGCCTCCATAATGGCCGATGGCGTAAAGCGGCAGCCCGCCGTGAAGCCCCCGTAGAACGTCTTCAGAAAGTCCAGCCGGTCTATCCAAACGCCAAGGGTTGTGAGCCTTCGCGTCAGTTCCGCCCGGCTCTCCTCCCGCGTAAAGTGGAAGTAGCCGTTCCCCTGCTCCAGCACAAAGCCGATCCCATCATAATAAGCCTTGTACTCCTCAAAATGCTCCTCAATGTAGTCAAACAGCCGCCTGTTCTCCGCGCGGGCACTGTCCTGGCAAATAAACCCACCGCGGGAGAGGATCTCGAATATTTCCCTGGTTTTGATCATTCTACCTTGTCAAAATGAGTTGGGAATCTAAATGAAGGCCAAGGATTGTTCTTAAACGTATCGAAATCGCTACGTTTAAAAACAGGGCTGTTTAGGCATTCTAAATCTGATGTGTAAACCGAGATATCAATGCCGTTTGCATGAATTGTTTCTTTTACTTTAATACCCATATAAATGTAATTTTATTTGGCATAAATTAGTGGATAAGAATACGTTACAGACTCAGCCACCTCCGGGCCGATCCTAAGGTCTTCCGGAAACTCGGAGGCGATGCGGCAAAAGAGCGTGAGGCGCTCCTCCTCCGTCACGGGGCGGGAAAAGCCGTAGCCGGAAAGGAAAGTCATAAGGTCTGCGGAACTGCCGATAAAGGCGCTCAGGACCTCGTAGGTACTCAGAACATCCGCCACCGCCGGCGGGCGGGAGAGGTCATCGGCCGACAGCGGCTCCCCCACCGTCTTTACCTTCATGACCGGGCGCCGGAGGGCTGCGTGTGCCTCTTTCAAAGCTGCAAGGCCGTCGGCCGATCCCGTCACCGCCTCCAGCGATGGCAGGCAGCCGTATTTTGGCCGCTTCTCCAAAAACGCGTACCGATGCGTCTGCAGCACAAAAAGAACGTCCGTCTGCCGTTCCCACACCAACTGGTCCTTGAGGTACTTCACCCGCCTCACCTTCTCCACCAGTGCGCGCTCCGCCTCAATGCGGTTAAGGTAGCGGATAATCTGCCGGTCCAGTTCCAGTAGGTTGTGATACGCCTCCGTCAGCTGCCGTTTCACCTCCCCAGCCACATCGCCAAAGAATCCCGGCGGATGAGCATCAATCACCTTCTCCGCCTCCTTCACAAGAAGGGCAATGTCCTCCCGCTTCACGTCCAGTTGCTCCAGGCGCTTCCGCTTGAGCGCATAGTCCCGCTCGTTCTTGTAGGTGCTGTCTATGTTGCGCTTGAGGTCAATCACATTCCGCTGGGTTGAAAGGCCGATATTCCTGAGGATCCGAACCACCTCCGCCATAAAGCGGCCTTTCTGCACCTGAGTCCCGGCCGTGAACCAGAGGTCGATATTCTCCAAAAGCGCATCTATGTGCTGCCTGACGGACGCCACGTTAATCTCCTCGTTCACCTCCAGAACATCCTCGAAAAACCGAAGGTAAGTATCCTCCAGCACCAGAACACCTTCCTCAAGCCGCACCACCCCGTGCTCCAGAAGAAGGCCCAGCCGCCGCTGGTCTCGGTCAAGAAACCCTTCCAACGCCTGCTCAGAGCGTAGCGACGGCGCCTTCCTCCCCGTAAACAGGAATTTCAGGATCTCCTTCTCGCGCGCAATCATCCTCAGCAGCGCATCTATGTCCCTGAATGCGATCATACGGACGCAAGTTAAGGACACTTATCTGTTTCATCAAAAGGGAAATGTTTAAGTTATAACGTGCTAAAAATGTGGCAGTTACAAAGGCACTGAAACGGATAAATGCTGCATTTTTGCATTTATGCCGATGGTACACCCCTGAGGCTCAATGCATTAGCGCAATTATCCGTTTCAGTTTTGGGTGACAGTTTTGAAGCCGTGGAGGGAACTCGCAGTGAATCTGGTGGCCAGACCCTCCGCCGCCCGTGGAGGGAACTCACTGATTATCAGCCACTTACGCAAAAGAGGGTGAGCCGATTCGCTCACCCTCTTTTGCATATCTCGCTGTGTATCAGGCGTTTAGCTCCACGCCACGCAGCGCTTGCGAAGCAATCAGCCCCACACGCGGCGCCTATCACGCGTTTGCGGCAGCCGCCAGCTCCTGATCAATTTTCTCGTACACGGAGTTATTGGACTTGTACTCAGGGACCATCTCCTTCATCTTGCGAACGGTGTCCATGTTGTTGTACAGTTTGGCGGTGTCCACAAGGTCCTCGATGGCCTTGTTCACTTCCTCGTAGTCGTACTCACGGACCTCTGCTATACGGATTTTCTCGTGGAAGGTGGGCTTTGTGTTCTCCATTTCCGAGAGAACTTCCTCGTAGAGTTTCTCACCTTCACGGAGACCGGTGTACTCAATCTTCACGTTGTGCGCGCCGGAAAGGGCAATCATACGCTTTGCAAGATCAGAGATCTTTACCGGGGCGCCCATATCAAACACGAATATCTCACCGCCGTTACCCTTGGTGCCGGCTTCAAGAACCAGTTTGCAGGCCTCCGGGATGAGCATGAAGAAGCGCACAATCCTCTCATCCGTTACGGTCACGGGGCCGCCGTGCTTGATCTGCTCCCTGAACAGCGGAATCACGGAGCCGTTTGAACCCAGCACATTACCAAAGCGCGTTGTCACAAACTGGGTGTATTCCGCGCGGTCCTTTGAGCCGCCCTTTCCCTTATGCTTTTCAAGCGCCTCCATCTTGAGTTTACGGTCCAGGCTCTGGACGTAGATCTCGCAGATTCGCTTGCTGCAGCCCATCACGTTGGTGGGGTTCACGGCCTTGTCCGTGGAAATCATCACAAACTTCTTGGCGCCGTACTTCACGCTTAGATCGGCAATAATCTTTGTGCCGTTGATGTTATTGAGCACTGCCTCCGAAGGGTTGTCCTCCATCATAGGCACGTGCTTGTACGCGGCGGCGTGGAACACGTAATCCGGGCGGAACGATGAGAACACGTTCTCCATACGCGTGCGGCGGTCTATGCTTGCCACAACTGTCTCGCAGGGGACGTTGGGGAATTCCCGGGCCATCATGAGGCGGATGTCGTGCTGCGGGGTTTCGGCCTGGTCGATGAGCATAAGGCTTGCGGGGGCCGATGCCGCCACCTGCCTCACAATCTCTGAGCCGATAGATCCTGCCGATCCAGTGATGAGCACCCGCTTCCCGGCAAGTTGCTCCGCCACGGACTTCATATCCACGCGGATTTCCTGGCGCGGGAGGAGGTCCTCCACGCTCACTTCCTTAAGCTGCACGCCCTCTTCAAGGATTTCGCCGTTGATTATGGCCGATTCCTGTGCCTGGTGCACCATGAAGATCTTGACCCCGTGGTTGATGAAGATGTCCTGGAGTTTCTGGTTTGAGCGGAAGTCCTTGAGCCTGTGCGGGCTGATGAGAACAGCCTCTATGCTCTCCTTTTCCAGGATCTCTTCAATGTCGTCATCCACGGAATACACCTTCAGGCCAAGGAGCCTGAGGTTTTTGATACGGTTCTCGTGGGAGAGGAAGCAGCGGATGTCAAACTTCACGGGACGCTGGCTGCGGACGTTCTTGGCAAGGGCCACACCGCCCGACAGAGCGCCGTAAATCATGGTCTTGAGAGATGTTGAAGACGCATTTGCAGCGTCGAACATCAGTTTCACCAGCATACGGAAGCCCCACATCGCAAATGTTGCGATTATGTACGCCATAATGACGTTGATGGGCGTAAGGGCCGATAAAAAGTCTACGCTCTTCCACTTGAACAGAACTGCAAGGCCCACTGCCAGCACCACATTCACGGTATTGGCATAGGTCACCTTCAGAAGGTCCACGAAACTTGAATAGCGCAGCACCCCGGAGTAGGTCCTGAAAATGCGCGCGCCGATCCAACTCAGAACTGCATATAATGCCGACGAAACCAGCAGCTCAATATGATGGTCAAATGTCACCTGGGACTTGTTGACCACCCAGTATGTGAGCATACAGGACAGGAACACAACCAGGGTATCGGCCATCAGGATTACCCAGTAAGGGAGCACCTTCTTGCTGAAGTACCAGTTGGAAAACTTCCAGAATATGCCGTCTTCTTGCTTCATACGAAACTAATTAAAAACTTTTCAAATACAATTAGGTTAAGTTCACAAAAATAAGCAATTCTTTTTGTATCAGCAAATATCTGTTTGTGGAGTATCTGGCTACAGGAGCCGTGCGGCATTCGCCGCTGCCCCGCCGTGAACTGCCACGGTTCGCCAACGGTTGACGTGGTTTGCCGGTGGTTGCAGTTGTTCTCCAGCAGCCGCCGTTGAATGTAAACACCTATCTATCAGTCACTTACGCAAAAACCTCTAAGCGATTTCGCCCAGAGGTTTTTGTGCATTTCGCTGTGTATCAATCATTTACATTCCACGCTTAACACTTATATCACATCCCTATCACGTCATTGAATTCCATTATTCCAAAACTATGATGCCGATGCTTAACTTACCTGCGCTGACAGTATATGAGCCCGGAACCGTAAACTCAAAGATGGCATGGTCCCCATCCAGTTCCGGTTCCATGTTGCCGGGAGTCACCTTGATCTTGTCTGGCTGGAACAATCCGTCGCCGTTGCGATAAGTTGCAATCAGTCTTGCACGGCCATGCTCCAGATAAAGGTCCCTGTCATTGATCTCCAGTGTTCCCTCCTGATTTTTAACCTCTACCGGGTTCAGCTGGTATCTGATATTATCCTTTTTGCAAGACACCGCAATAAAACCCACACAGCCAATCAACACGGCCGATAACAAATACAATAATAATCTTTTCATTTAAAGTAGTATCTTCAAATCATTACAAACGTGACTGCTTCCCGTTCAACAAGAGCCCTACAACCTCCCGAGGTAATTCTGCGTCAGATCGTCCGGCATACTTCCGCAAAGATAGCAAATCCTTGCGAGAAGTGGATAATCACGTCTGCGTCCAGTACTATCTCAATCTTATCAGACATTCGTCAGCACATTGATCAGTTCGTTATAATGCCCTTCGGAGATTCGCCCCGTCTCGAAAAGATCCGTCGCCAACGAGCCATAGTCTCCAATCACAAGCCCCTCATTACCTTTCTCGTACAACGCCACATCATACCCCCGTCGCTGAGCCGCATCCCGCGTAGGTGACAGTAGCAGCGACTGTAACTGACTTTCGTCGATAATGCCTAGCCTCTTCAGCCGGAAAAGGAGCGCCTGCCTGGACACCTGGAACTTTTGCTCCATCTTCACCACCATGGCAAGATCCAGCTTCTTCGATGCCGGGAAATCCTCCGGCAACATTGCCAGAAGCCCCACCCGCGGCAACAGCAGATTGGATGCGAACATATCGGCCGATTGCTCCGTAGGCGCTTTCCCGTCCGTCCCGCACATATGCGGCTGCGGGTTCTCGTCAAAGAAGAGGTGGTACAACTCATGGCCGATGGTAAAATGCTGCCGGCCGATGGTAGTATTGCTGCTCACCAGCATAAAACGCAGTCCCTCTGCTGTCTTGATGGACATCCCATAAGAACTGTCCGACAGTGGCCTGAACACCGTCAAAATGCCCAACTGCTCCAGGGCATCCTTCACGGGGAACGAAACATCCTGAGGGATGTGAAGCATATTCCGGAACCGCACTGAAAGCAATTCCGCATCAAACTCTGACAACCTTCTCATTTAGCCGCAATCTTTTTCATTTTCATATAGTTCATCACCAACTGCTTAAACGCAGCCACCTGCTTCATATCCTCCACGGATAAGGAATCAACCCTGAAGGCACATGCGATGACGCCCTGCAGGACATCTTTGTCTTCGCTTTCCAGATCATACAAGTCACAGCCATACAGATTGGCCAGTTTCTCAAGAATGATCCACGGCGCCTCCCTGTCCCCCGTTTCATAATTGGAATAGGTAGACCGTTTGATCCCCAGATAATCCGAGACAATCTCCTGTGTGTAGTTGTTTGCTTCTCTAAGAAGCTTTAGTGTTTCTCCTAACATAGCATTGTTTTCTCTGTGGCAAATTTAAGCATTTCGATTCAAAATCGCAAGTTTTGCCACGCATTATTGCACAAACAAGGGCCGATGCCTCCACATCAGCCCTTGACTGTATACCGAAGCCGGTTTTTGAGTGAGTAAACCATTTGGTTGCAGACAACAGGAAAAGTTTGTAGATTTGCAGAAACTGAAACAATTCATCATGCGTCCGACTCCCGTCACCGATAAACTTATTGCTCCACTCTTCTGCGCGGCCAAGGAAAAACTAGGAGTATTTACTATAGAAATGGAACTTATAGACGCTCCTGTTCCTATCAAACGAATCCTCAAGATTCCGGAGAATATGAATCTGGGCTATGTTCAGGAAATACTGATGTTGGCTATGGGATGGGAGGGGAACCATCTAAAGGAAATACGCTACGGGGGCATCACTTATTTCACGCGAATGGCAGGAGGAGAAGCCCCGGAACCGATGGAAGAATTCCCGCAGCGAGACTCGTTCAAATACACACTGGGAGACCTTCTGAAACTCCCTGGAGACACCTTTACATTCATTTATGACTTTGGTGACAGCTGGGCACACATTGTAACGCTCAAGGACATAGAGCCTTGTATGTATGAGAAAACCGACGGGGACTATAACGGCGCTCACCTCATTTCCGGCCATGGCGCCTGTCCGCCGGAAGATGTAGGCGGGGTAGATGGCTATGCCGATATGCTAAAGTCTCTGGCCGATCCTGAAGACGAGGAGCGCGAAAGCTATCTCAAGTGGCTTGGCCGCGAATATAATCCGGAGTTCTTTGACCTCCACGAACTGCAGAACCGGGTGGATGATTTCCAGCGTGTGATTGGTGAAGCCAGGTGGGGATTTTACCACAGATAACGAAAGAGCCCGGCGTACAGCTTGGCATCTGTTTATTTTTATATGGCAATCACGTGTTCATTTTGGGTGGCTACGGACAACTAACACCAGAAAAGTGAACGGGTATCCACCGGAATACATAGCTTCCTGCCATTTAGCCAGCCAGAGTTCGTCTTGAGTCATAAGATAAAAGCCTCCTTTATTCCGAAACTGAGATTGGATAATTCTGTAACTGTCCCCAGAATTGCTCCAATAATTCATCGTGATTATCGAGTATCTTAGGAATAAGGAGATACGCACTGATTTCTTCAAGCTTGTAATGAGAAAAACGAGTATCACCTACGAGCGTGGACATCATAATCTCATAAAAATGAAAGCGCTTAGTATTTCTAAGCGGTTCATCTGGGATATTTGAGGCGATGAATCCGAAAGAAGCCGTTTCATTCTTTGTCAAGAAGTCTCGGTCCAGAACACTAATACAGCTTTCAACAAGGTTTCTTGGCTCATTTAGACCTGTCAACTTATTGAAGCGATCTTTTGATTTTTCGTCTTTTTTGCAATAGAACTTAATAATATAAATGTTCCCTTTACAATAGTCAATCAAAATACGGTACTCTTCTCCGGTCAAAGGAGAAACCATTCTATAGACAGATCTTCTGATTATATCATCAGACTCTGGTAAATTATACTGATTTCTTAGAAAAGATACATCATATTTCATACACTACCCCTCAGCCTCTATCAAATCACTTCACCATGTATGAATATACCGGAATCCTTTTGGAATCAAGAGATTTACGCGAGATCTTTACAAAATGAGACTTGGGCGCAGAATCGATAGATTTCTGCACCTTGGCATCCTGTGCCATCTGCTTTGTTATTATATGACGTCCCATATAAATAATCTCTTTCCGCAAAAATAAGTATTCTTCTTTAGAGAATCAAATATTTTATTTAATTTCTTATGACAGATTGAGTTTGTCTTGGAAAACTACTTCTATTTTGAAACCGCAAGAAAGTCATTTATAACTGTCGAACATATCTTGCGGCTCATTATTTTCGCAAGCGAAGCGCGCTCTTGAAACCGAAAACACAAGTCTTAACAACTGTTCAATCATTCTTTGCCGGAATTGTCTATTCGACGTTGAATGACAATAAAGCGACGAGAATGATTTGAATGTCTACTCTATTTCGATATGCAGCTAAGCGAATCTATTCAAGGTTTATTGATTTCATCTTGCTCCCAAACAAGATGGAAATCATTGAGATGGTCTTGACCATTTATGATTTCATATGTTCGCTACGCTTGTGGGCGCTTTAGCTATATGGCCGATAAACAAGGGCCGATGCCCCCGCATCAGCCCTTGTTCTCTACAACCTCCCCAAATAATGACTCAACGGCCTCCCCGTTCTTACAACGTGATCCTTTCTGCCATCCGGGTGGCCGATGTCTACAGTAAAGTCAATTGTATACTCTGATGCCTTTGTAAAACACCACGTCCTCGCAGGTCCCGCTGGCGAAGCGTTTTCCTTTCCGATATACCGTTGCAGTAATTCCTCTCATTGACCGGGTATCAGCGCTATTGCCGATAGTAGCCGTAACGCTTCCTTTCACGGACCTGAAACTTGTTGGGCCGGACCGATGAAATCCTGTACGACTGCACCGAGAAGCCGTAAAAGTGTTGTGCCTGCGCAGTAACAATGCCGATAATCAGTGCCAGAAGTATTGATAATAGTCTTCTCATATTTCCATCCCTTTCTCAAACATCGCCCAGCCCTTCGGCCACAGCTGAGAGAACAGGCAATTCTGCGTCAGATCGTCCGACAATTCCCAAGATTTTCAATCAAAAATTCCCAAGATTTTCAATTTCAGCTTTGTTTTCCATGAAGGCCATCATTAGCCGGCCTTGCTCATCATAAAACAGCCACAGGGCCTACTCTACATCGTGAAAGGGCCTGATTGCCCCACACCTTTCCCACTATCTCAGAAGGGTCGGGCCGATGCCAGAGCCCGCCTATCGCCGACTCCTCTACAAAGTTAATAAATCCGGCCGATAAAACAATTCTCCCTGAAGTATATAGTAAGAATTTATGCCGATGTTGCCCACTCCCCCATTTGATTCCCTGACTTTGATTATTTAGGCCGATAAAAACCAAGGGCCGATGCCCCGCATCAGCCCTTGTCCCTCTAAAGTGCCCGGCAAAATTGTCCATTTTACTTTGCGAAAAAATGTCCATTTACCTTTACCAAATCCTCCGCTTCGTATACTTTGTAGAAGAGCCATCCTCAAATTGTCCAGATTCTGCTTATCTACCCACAGATCTAGACACTTTGTCCAGATACTTGTCCAGATAATACTATCAAGCGTGACAATCTAGACACTTTGTCCAGATTATTGTCCAGATTCTATTGCCTTATACCTAGTATTTCTGGCTTTACCTATAGAGGTAATATAACCCTTCTCTCTTAACTTGGTAATAATCCTCAATGCAGGTTTCTGTTCAAATCCGAAATGGTCTTGAATATCAGCGCTCGAAGCGTCACCGTTCATTCGAATATATTCCAGAACCTTGATTTCCTTTTCTGTCAAGTCACTATATATAGTCTTAGCTTCCTGCATAGTCAATGGAAGGATAATTTCTATATACGGCGCATTATACTTAACTATAGGAAGAGGGATATTTTTCTTTGGTAAATCCTTAACAGTCTCAAAGCCCAAACCTCGCTGCTCTGCATAATCCAGTTTGTCTAACACATACATGATGACTGGATTTCTACTGAAAGAAGGGGCGGTAAATGACATTATCTGATCCAATGACACTGGCGGCTCAGGCAGACCGGGAGATTTAATAATAATACTCTGGTCATTAATCTCAAAATAAACCGGTGCTCCTTTCATGCTATAGTCCCTATGAACCACAGCATTACCAATAAGCTCTCTTATTACCTCTAAAGGGTAATCATACACTTTCTTTCGTTCAGCCTCTTCCCTACTGATATGTGAAGGAGAATTCTTCTCAAACCATTTGTTTGCATCATCCAGTTGCTTTGGAATTCTTCCTTCAATAGTGTTGGTCTCAATTACCTTCCCATTCCGCTTTAGAGTTGTTTTGATTACGGCATTAGGATAAATGGATTGCGGCTTCTTGCCAAACAGCAGTAATCCTAGTCCGGTGGGTCTCAAAATACCATTATCCTCCTCTGCCAAGGCCATATCTATCAAGAAGTTATTCCTTTCCGCTTCTGAGACATTTGCAGCTTTTAAGAATCGAGTCATCAATTTTTCGTCAAGAGTCTGCATGTCAATGGTGCGTACAGCCCGCTCCGTATCTTCTTTATAGTCTTTATCTACTTTCTTCGACTCTTCATCTCGTCTGTTTTCTGCATAGGCTATGAAATCTGCATTCAGTCGCTCTATCTCCTTCTGAAGCTCCTGTGGATATGGTTCGACCTCAATACCGTGTGCTACAAGGTATTTGATTCCTTTTCCGTTCACAGAAGGGAATGGGTCACCTGTGCCAACATAGACTTTCTTGATTCTGGCTTTTGCAATACGTTTACAGCAACCTATCTTTGGCGGATTTCTGTCAAAGCAAGGCTCTAACGTAGAATAAACTACGCAATCTTTCAGATTCTCATTAATACACTTCCTCTCCAGCAATGTGTATTCCGCATGGTCTCCATCACGCAGTTCTCCACGGTATGCCGTCGTATACGTGCCATCTGGTCTTACAAGAACCGCACCCACTTTAGGTGAAACCTCACCTTCCTTTCTTCTT
>ONOQ01000008.1 GCA_900319485.1 uncultured Bacteroidales bacterium
AGGTACGAGGTCCTGGACGAGTGCTATATTGCGGACAATGACGTTACCAAGGCCGATGACATAAACTGGCTGGCCGTGGAGGAAGAGGCGTTCAGGCTCACCGGGAACGAGGACCTCTGGTGCCCTCCCACAAAGGCTGCCGCCGTCCCCTCCGGGCGCATCACCATTACGGATCCTGAGTTCAGCGGGGGTAAGCCCATAGGCGTTTCCGGGGTGCAGGTGGTGGCAAATATCTTCGTGAAAATAGCGACCTGCTTCACCTCCAGGGACGGCTATTACACTATGCCCAAGAGTTTCTCCGGAAGGCCCCGCTACAGACTGGTCTTCAAAAACGAAAAAGGCTTCTCAATAGGTTTCAATTTCATAATTGTACCTGCCTCGGTGAGCACGTTGGGACTTGGAGGTCCCGAAGGGATTGACGTGGAAGTGAACACGTCATCGGACGAAGCCCTTTTCCGCCGCTGCGCGGTTAATAACGCCGCCTTCGACTATTACTCCCGCTGCACGGAGACGGACCTTGAGATAGCCCCGCCTCCCGGAGACCTCCGCATCTGGATTTTCCCCGGCCTTAGCGCATCCAGCGCCTGTATGCTGCACCACGGCGCCTTCCTTGACAACGACCTCCTCAGAAGATACCTTGGAGTATGGCTTGGGCTCATCCAGATCTTCCTTCCTGACATAACGATAGGCACTTCCGGGCAGGAGAATTACAAGGCCATATTCAGCGCCACAAGCCACGAACTTGCCCATTCAAGCCACTTCGCGAAGGTTGGAACAGCGTTCTGGTCGCCCTACATCCAGTACATCATCCAGTCATTCGTAACCGGCGGAGGACAGTTTTATGGAACCGGCAGCACGGAAGGCTCCGGTTACTGCGAGGTTGGCGAGATGTGGGGCTACTTTATGCAGGCGTCGCTGATGAAGGACCGCTACAAGGGGGCTATGGCCACCTATGGAGACAGTTTCTGGTTCAAGCCCGATATCCTCACCTACCTTTACGAGCGCGGGATGACAAGAGGAGAGATTTACCGTGCGCTCAACGCCAATGCCGTGGATATCGGAAGCCTGAAGGAGGAACTGATAAAGATAGCGCCGGGGCTTGAGGATGAGATTGTGGAGACATTCCAGCGCTATGGCAAGTAGAAGGGCGATTCCGGCGCTTCTTGTCTCTTTCCTGGTTACATCCTGCGCCGCCGTGAAAGAAGACCGCCGGAACTGTCCCTGTGAACTTGCCCTCCATTTATCCGGCCCGGGGCCTATCGAATACCGCGTGGAGAGTGTGGAAGGAGGCGTTTTGCACGTGGGTTCAGCCCAAGGCGACACCGTCATCTACCGCGATGTCCCCAGGTCCCGGGTAAGGATAATGGCCGTTTCGGGAGCGCCGCTTGGGGATGGTGTGCATATCCCATACGGCTCCGAGAGCCCGCCCCTGTACCTTTATCACGGGGTTATATCGGCCCAAAGCGAAGCCCTGAAGGTGAACGCCACCCTCCATAAGAATTTCTGCCGGTTGACCCTTGTCCTCGACGGCCCGCCCGGAGACGGAGAGCCCATTGGAATATCAGTGAGGGGCGCCGTGGAAGGAATAAGCCTGGACGGGAGGCCTGCACCGGGTGATTTCAGATGCAGGGCGGTTTCCGGAGTATGCTCTCTTCCAAGGCAGGCTCCAAGTGACCGCCTCCTTCTTGACATAGTGATGGAAGACCGGGTGGTGAGAACCTTCGCCCTTGGCACCTACATCCGCGAGGCCGGCTATGACTGGACGGATACCGACCTTGAGGACATTACCATCCACATCTGCCTTTCCGTGACGCACATCCGCTTCCGGATTGGAGACTGGTCAATGGAGCAGTGCATCAGTGTTGAAATTTAGAATGTAAATGTTTGGAGTTCCAAAAATTCTTCCTATCTTTGCAGTCCCGAAAAACAGAACGCGCGGATGGCGGAATTGGTAGACGCGCTACTCTCAGGAGGTAGAGGACGTGTCAGTTCGACTCTGATTTCGCGCACAGAAAAGGTGACCGTAAGGCCACCTTTTTTGCTTTATTTCCCCGCCTCAAGCACCCAGCCGCCGCCGGGGGCAAGGTGGATGGTGATGTGCTGCGGCACGGAAACCTCCTTGCGGGTGAAGTCACGGCCGGCGCGGTGGGCGTTGGCGCCATCGGCAAAAATGACCGCACTGCCCTCACCTATGAAAGAAAGGTCCAGGGTGAGGTTCCTCTCCTTAAGGCCGTTGAGCGCTCCCACATACCATCTGGAGCCCTTCCGGCGGGCCATCACCACGTACTCCCCTATCTTGCCGTCAAGGCAGACGGTTTCATCCCATACCGTGGGAATGCCCGCGATGAAATCCGTGCATTCCGGTTCACGGAGATAATTGCTGGGGGAATCGCAGAGCATAGTGAGAGGGGCGTCAAAGATCACATACTCTGCAAGTTGGTGGCAGCGCGTACCCTGTGACACAGGCTCCGAGTTCACGGGCCGATAATTCCCGAGGGAGGCATTCCTCATAGCGCCCTGGGTGTAGTCTGCGGGCCCCGCAACAAGGCGAACGAACGGAATTGTAACGTCATACGTGACTTGGTCCACCTCCGGGGCGGCCCATTTCATATTCTCAAGGCCGTAGACGCCCTCATAGTTCACAATGTTGGGATAGGTGCGGTTAAGGCCGGTGGGCTTGTAGGCTCCGTGAAGATCCACGGTCATACCATACTTTGCGGCAGTTGCGGCGGCACGCTCATAGAAGCGCACAATATCTTGGTCGTCGCGGTCCATAAAGTCTATCTTCCAGCCCTTTATGCCCATCTTGGAGTAGTGGGCGCAAACGCCGTCCATATCCTTGTCAAAGGCCCTGTAACCTGCCCAGAGGATAAGGTCTACGCCCTTTGAACGGGCATAACTGGCCAGCATTTCCACGTCAATCTCCGGAACCACCTGCATAAGGTCTGCCTTGCCGCTGACGGCCCAGCCTTCGTCAAGAATCACGTACTCAATACCCTTTGAAGATGCAAAGTCTATATAGTACTTATATGTTTCATTATTGATACCTGTTACAAAATCAACACCGTAAAGGTTCCAGTCGTTCCACCAGTCCCAGGCAACTTTTCCGGGCTTCACCCAGCTCCAGTCCACGGGTTCTGCGGGCTTTGCAAGGCGGTATACAATATCTGTCTGGGCAAGTTCCTTATCCTCTGAAGCCACAATCACAACCCTCCAGGGAAGGGTGGAAGTTTCACGGGCAATGTAAGGTTCCCGGGCCGTCACTATGCTCTGGAGCATATTGTGACCGCCCGCAACTTCCTCCTTGGGAACCGGAGCGAACACGCCGCGGAGCGTAGAGGATGCATCTGAATTGTAAAGGTACATTCCGGGGTAATTGCGGAGATCGGCCTCAGTAATACAAAGCTTGACGCCGGAAGCGGCAACGGTAATGGGAAGGAACGCAAGCCTTGCTGGATCCCATCCGCTCACGGGAGAAACAGTGTACTGGGACTCGAAGGAAGACATAAACTGGCTTTCCAGAGTCTCCAGGTGCTGACTCACGTACGGGATATACGCATTCCAGTCCCTTGCAAAGGAGAATGAGGCCGATTCACTCTTTACCGTAACGGCCTTTTCCGGGACAAAGCGGTATGCAAAGGCGTCGTTATACAGGCGGAACACCACGCTGAAGCCCTTTGAGGGAAGGATTACCTCATTGTAGCGGTCCTCAACCTTGGAACGCTTGAAAAGGATAGCATCTATCTCCGCAGAGACGCTGCGCTTTTTGGCCGTGCGGAAACGGGTTCCTGCGCCCCAGACGGTGCCGTCCTGAAGCGTGATGCCAATCTCTGACGGCTGGATAAGTATTTCCCCGTCACGCTGAAGGGACCAGGTGAGCCGGGCCCCGGACTCAATTGTTGCGGTTAGACGGCCATCGGGGGAAGTGAAAGTAACGGGCTTGGCACCTGCTGCGGAAAGCACAGAGGCAAAAGCCAGGACAATGCAAAGAAAGTGTTTCATTTGGTATAGTGTTATCATTTGTTCTTTGAAGAGAGGATCCCGTCCAGCCTCAGGAGTTGCGACACATCCCACCATATGCTGTTGAGCCAGAAATCTTCAGAATTAGGCCCCTCCTCACCAAAATCTATCATAAGGGTAAGGATACGGCCTGAGGGCTCCTGGAAGCGTGTTAGGGAGCCAAGGAGGGCCTTTGCCTTTTCAAGGGCAAGCCTGTCCCCGTTATATTCATAGAGGGCAAGATAGCCGTCGCATACATCGGCAATGGAAGAGTCTACCGGGACGTCATAGAAGTACTGCTCACAGGCGTAAGGTGGGAAGGCGTTCACCCCCTCAAACTTATCCCAGTGCACAAACTGATCTTCGCTGAGACGGATAAGGTCATACGCATTCTTCACATCCTCCTCCGTGGGAGAAGGATTTGTAAGGAGGTATGATGCATACGGGGAAGCCGTGAAATTGGTGAGGTTTGAATAGGACTGGAAGTCGTCCCACATAGAGTCCTCAAACATACCGGAAAGGTCAAAGCGCGGCAGCGCCACGGTATTGATATAGGCCTCTGCCTTACTCCTCACGCCGGCATAATCCATAATGCCGTACTGAGTCTCCAGCCGCCTCAGGTACTTGAGAACGTGGGCCGGCCACAGCCTGAAATGACTGAGAGACTCCCCTGTTTCAAGGTTAACCCTTATGGGCCAGGAGCCGTCAGGGAACTGCAGGCGGGAATAAGTACGTGCAACGGAAAGAGACCTTTCCAGCCATACTGAATCTCCGGTTGCGTCATAAAGGTCAAGGAAGGCCTCTCCCGCCACGGACGCTTCCAGGACCATCATCTTGGAAGCGTTGTTCTTTGTGACTCTGTAAACATATGTGGAAGTATCGGCCGGAGACATCCCGTAAGTGGGCGGCCAGCCTTCAAGCGGAGTCCCTTCCGGCTGAGAAAGGCTCACCATATATTCCGCTGCGCCAAGGGCGGCCGAAAGAGCCTCTTCCCTTAATTCAGGGAATTCCCTTGCCACCAGGCATTCCACGCGCACGGTTGCCCCAACAATCTTACACACATACGCGTTCATCACATAAGACAAATCCGGGGTGCTGCTATGCTGCCAGTGCCTTGTGGAAGGCATGTTGTGGACATAGAGGATGGCATCCAGCGCCGTTTGCCTGTAACTCTTTGCCGGAGCGGGGCCGCCTGCCTTAAAGGGAAAATCGCGGATGAATTCACGCCTCCCGGAAAGGCCGATACTGTCCCCCGCCGAATCCAGCGCCACTACGTCAAGGACGCACTCTCCGGGAGGGATCAACGCCCAGACGGGGCCGAGGTCCTCCGTTGGGACACCGGCCAGGAAAGAAGCCTTTTCCACGCCCTTCTGACGCACCAGGTACTTATATTTCACTGCACCCTCAACGGCAGGAAAGCCGAAGGCCGGCGCAAAGGTGAACTTCTTTGCAAACACGTTCCAGTAGGGTTCTCCCTTACGGATAGGGTGATTATACTCCTCCTGCGCCCTTTTATCAAGGGCAGCATCAGGGGAACAGGCCCCGGCAAAAGCCGCAGCCAGGATAAGAAGCGCTATACTCAGTTTTTTCATAGTTTGTAAATTTAGCAATAATGCCGATAATTCGCAAGTTGCACACCGGATTGAAAACCAAGATATTTTAAGTATATTTGTATACCACATTCAATGACAACCAATGAAAAGACTACTGGCCCTCACCCTCTTTCTTGCCGCAGCGCTGCCGGCATTTTCCCAGAACAATCCAAAGGCCGCCACGGAGGCCGTGGTAAAGTATGACAATGCCCGTTTCACCGTGCTCACGGACCACCTCATCCGTATGGAATGGTCCGGGGACGGCGTCTTTGAAGACAGGGCAACACTTGCCATAGTGAACCGTAACCTGCCCGTGCCCCCTTTCACCTCAACCCTCAAAAACGGCGTCCTTACCATAAAGACAAAGGGCCTTACCCTTACATACAAAGGCGGCCGTTTCAGTGAAGACAACCTCAAGGTGGTTTTCGGAAAATGCAGTTGGGCTCCCGGGATGGAGCCAAAAGGCAACCTTAAAGGTACCACACGCACCCTTGACGGCTGCCTGGGCTTTGAACAGCCCTCGTTTGGCGTAAAGGAACTTGAAGACGGCATCCTCTCAAGGGACGGCTGGGCCATTGTTGACGAGTCTTCCCGCCATCTGTTCGTACCCACGGATTCCCACTGGGAGAACTGGGTGGCGGAGCGCCCTGAAGGAGACCGCCTGGACTGGTACCTTTTTGCCTATGGCCACAACTACACTCAGGCTCTCTCAGATTTCACAAAGGTTGCCGGCAAGATTCCCCTTCCTCCAAAATACACCCTTGGCTACTGGTGGAGCCGCTACTGGGCCTTCACGGACCAGGAAATCCTGGACCTTGGGCGTGAAATGCGTGAGAGGGATATCCCCATGGACGTTATGATAGTGGATATGGACTGGCACTATACGTACCACCAGATGGAGCGCCGCCTGGGCCCGGACGCCTTCGGGGAGCCCCGCGGCTGGACAGGATACAGTTGGAACAGGGAACTTTTCCCGGATCCGGAAGGCTTCCTTGCAGAACTTCACTCAATGGGTTACAAGACCGCCCTCAACCTTCATCCCGCTTCCGGCATAAGGGAGTACGAGGACTGCTATGACGCCTTTGTGAAGGACTATCTTTCCCGCACGGAGGACTACGACGGCCCCAGGGATTACATCTACGGCAAGGAGCCTTACCACTATGCGGGCGTATCCAAGCCCGCCGGCCGGGAAGGCTACAGCGCCAGCGTCCCCTACAGGATGGACCAGGAGGCCTGGGCCGATTCCTACTTTGGCACGGTAATCCGCCCTCTGGAGCATCAGGGCGTGGATTTCTGGTGGCTTGACTGGCAGCAGTGGAGGGAATCCCGCTATGTGAAGGGCCTGAGCAACACATTCTGGATCAACTACGCATTCTTCACGGACAAGGCTCAAAACTCTAAAGAGCGTCCATTCATCTACCACCGCTGGGGCGGTCTCGGAAGCCACCGCTATCAACTTGGCTTCTCCGGAGACACCCACGACGAATGGAGCGTCCTTGAGTATCTTCCCTATTTCACCGCAACCGCGTCAAACGTCGGCTACGGATACTGGGGCCACGACATAGGAGGCCATATGCAGAAAAGAGACCATCAGCGCCTCACGGACCCCGAGATGTATACCCGCTGGCTCCAGTTCGGCGTATTCACCCCCATCTTCAAGACCCACTCCACCCAGAGCGCAAACCTTGAAAGGAAAATCTGGGCCTACCCCGGCCACTTTGAGTATATGCTGGAGGCCATCCGCCTTCGCTACACCCTGAGCCCGTACATATATACTTTCGCGCGCGAGGCCTATGACACGGGAGTCAGCATCTGCCGCCCGCTCTACTACGCATATCCTGAGGCCGATGAAGCCTATTCCTTCAATCAGGAATACCTCTTCGGGGACAGGATCCTTGCAACGGCAATATGCGAGCCCGCGGGAGCAGACGGGAAATCGGCCCGGAAAGTATGGTTCCCCAAAGGCGCCGACTGGTACGATATGGCCCTTCACACCGTCCACAAAGGAGGCAGCGTAAAGACTCTCCGCTATTCCATAGATGAGAACCCCTGGTATGTGAAGGCCGGAAGCATCATCCCCCTTGCTTCCACTCAGATAAAGTCTCTGCAGGAGGCATCAAACGTCCTTGGAATCCTCATTGTTCCCGGAAACGGGCAGTCCGCCTTCACCCTCTATGAGGATGACGGTATTTCCAGGGACTATGACAGCGCCTGCGCCCGCACTCTCATCTCAAAATCCGGGAGCGGGTCCAAAATCAAGGTCACCATCGGCCCCAGGGATGGCTCCTATGAAGGAATGCCGGAAAACCGTGAGATCTACCTTACCCTTGAAGGCGTTTCAAAACTCCCCAAATCCGTAAAATGTAACGGCGAAAGCGCTGGAGAGTGCAGTTTGGAAGGCTCCCGCCTTGTCATTACCCTTCCCGCCGTTTCTGCATCGGCTCAGACAACAGTTGAAGTATCGCTATAGACTATGAAAAAAACTCTTGCCGTATTAGCCGGCCTCCTTTGCCTTATGGCGTGCGAGAGGCCAAGAATTGAAGCCCCAAAGGCTCCCTCATCTCCCATTCCGCAGTATGCGACCTTCACGGACGGGCTTCTTCCCGACATTACGCCGAAAGGCTGGATAGAGACTTTCCTTGAAAGGCAGAGAAGCGGCATTACAGGCCATCCCGAGGCCCTTTCCTACCCCTACAATTCCTGCCTCTGGAACGGAGACATAACAAGGAATACGGAATCCTACGGGTCCGACTGGTGGCGCTATGAACAGACCGCCTACTACACAGACGGCCTGCTGAAACTTGGCTACCTCCTGAAGGATTCCACCCTCATTGAAAAGGGAGAGGCCGGCATCAGGTACACCCTTGACAACGCCGACGAAGACGGCAGGCTCCCACACACCAATTTCACCTGGGCAAGGATGTGGCCTATGGCCGTTTTCTTCCGCGCCATCCAGGCCTACTATTACGCCCACCCTGGAGAACCGATCCCGGAAGCCCTGGCAAAGAATTTCTCCCTGTATTCCGACGAGGAACTAAGCGTCTGGAGGAACATAGTGAACATAGAAGGAATGCTCTGGACATATGACCACGGGGCCGATTCCACGCTTCTTGGACGCGCTGAGCGCCTCTGGAACGCCGGAGAGTACGGAGACCTTACACCTGAAGTCTGCCTGGCCGACAAATTCCCCATCATACACGGGGTAACCTTCAACGAGGAACTGAAACTCCCCGTGATGCTGTATGCAAGGACGGGAGACAGGAAGTATCTTGACGCCGCCCTCAAGGCCTACAATACCCTCAATGAGCAGCATATGCTCCCGGACGGAGTGAACACCAGCGCTGAAAGGCTATTCCCCAACGACTTCATAAACTCCAGCCACGAGACCTGCGACATAGCGGACCACACCTGGACGCTTGGGTATTTCCTTGAGACTACCGGAGACGCCGTATGGGCCGACCGCCTTGAGAAGGCCGTCTTCAATGCCCTTCCCGGTGCCGTCACCAAGGATTTCAAGACCCTCCAGTATTTCTCATCCGTAAACCAGGTGATAGCAACCGGAGACTCCAACCACAACGAATTCTTCTTCGGGAGCACCTGGATGGCCTACAGGCCCACCCATCAGACGGAATGCTGCGCCGGCGCGGTTCACCGCGTAATGCCAAACTACGCTTCCCGTATGTGGATGAGAGGCCGCAGCGGCGCTGTTGTTGCCGCCCTTTACGGTCCCTCCGAGATTACCGTGGCACTCCCTTCCGGAAGGCCCTGCACAATCTCTGAAAACACTTCCTATCCTTTCTCTGAGGAGATTGAGTTCACCCTTGCGATGGAAAAGAAAGAGGCCTTCCCGCTGGTTCTCAGGATACCCGGATGGTGCAAGGACGCAAGTCTCACGGTAAACGGAAAGCCCGCGGGCGTGGAACTTACCCCCGGGACATTCGTCACCCTTGAAAGGGCATTCAGAAACGGTGACAAGGTGCGCCTGAGCCTTCCTATGGAGATAGTCAGGGAGCACGTCCCTATGGGCGGATCCACTTTCAGCCGCGGCCCCCTGCTCTACGCCTACCCCGTCCCTGAAGACATTGAAGTGGACGACAAAGTGT
Organism: uncultured Bacteroidales bacterium; assembly: GCA_900319485.1. Classification (GTDB taxonomy): domain Bacteria; phylum Bacteroidota; class Bacteroidia; order Bacteroidales; family UBA932; genus Cryptobacteroides. The sequence continues at coordinate 9,695 of ONOQ01000008.1, forward strand.
ACGACAATATGGCAGGGAAAGTGCCGGAGAATCCGGATTTCAAATGCCTCTCAATCACCCCTGATGGTCCCTGGAACTATGCCGTCACGGAAGGAGAACCCGTGTGGAAATCCACGGGCGCTGAAGGATATCCCCTTGACAGGGACTGCGTCCCCGGAAAGATATCCGTTCCCGTGAAAAAGATAGAGTGGGAACTCTGGAAAGGAAGGTTCACCCCTTCCGTACCGAAGGAGCCAAAGGCAGTTTCGGAAGAGACTCAGTGGATAGACCTTGTGCCTTACGGCGCAACCGAACTGAGGGTAAGCGTATTCCCTGAACTATTCTGAGAGCGCCTTCAGCAGTTGATGGCGGGCGGCGTTGAACTCCACGGGAGAAGTTGAATACACCCACCAGTTGAAGATGATCCGGTTGCAGATACCCTCCGCTGCAGCCGGATCTTTTTTCCGGAGCATGGCAAGGAGGGTATTGTCCTCAATGCCGTCACGAAGGGCTTCATAGCGGAGAGAACTCTCAAATTTGTGGTATCCGGGATACACCACCCAGGAGTCTCCGCCTGGAAGCGTTGTTCCCGTGCCGGGGCGGTCGGCGGTACCGAACGGGTCTCCCGCCCAGTAGTTGAATCCCCAGTGAAGATACCCAGTGGCGCCGTATTTGAAGGCCATCCAGTAGAGCATCCTGGTCTTCAGGAGAGGCTGCTCTATGAACCTGTTGGGATATTCACCTCGGGGGTAGCAGCAGGTGTAGAACCACACCTCATCCCCGGCTTTCTGGCGTGACAGGAAGAAGTCATAATTGTTGTGCCAGGTGTCAAGTTGGGGCACCCACACATCCATAACCCCGCTCAGCCGCGTGGTCTGGAGAGCCTCCATAACCCTTATGGAAGGGTATATGGAACGGAGGAAACCAATCACCCGGCGGTAATCGTCGGCATTCACGTCCACGGGCTCGTCGCACACCTTCTGCCAGGCTTTTTCCTCCCATCCGTTGGCCCTGAGATTCTCTTTCAGGGCCGGAAGGAATTCCCGGTAGAACTCCAGGACCGAAGGGTCATCGATCTTCCTTGTCTCAATTCCGCCCTTCCCGTCCGGGACAAAGAGGCCGAAGCCGCTCTCCCAGCGGGGCTCATACCTGTGGCCGATTTCCCCTAACTGGAGTCTCTCCAGGACGCCCGCCTTCTCATAAAGACGGGCGGTTTTGTTGAAGTTTTCAAAGTCGAAGTTCCAATGGCCGTCCTCTCCCCTTTCCATCTTTACAAGGCCGAAGAAAAGAGGTACCATCGTAACGTTCTGATGCGCCTCCTTAAGGGAGGCTGCCATATCTTCCAGATATTCCCAGTGGAAGTCCGAAAAAGGTTCCACGCTATCCCCGCCGTTCCAGCGGGATAGGCACTCCGGGAAATCAAAATTCCAGTTCACGGTAAGGAGCGAAGGCTCCTCCATCACAACAGGCCAAACCCTGAGGAGCACGGGAAGCCGCCTCAGGATTCTTCTTCCTCCGGCCTTTGCCCTGAACGTGAAAAAGCCCTGATAAAGGCCCGGAGCGGCATCTTCCGGCACCTCAACCGTTACCCAGGCCGACGAAGCCTGCGCCGCCGGAACCGTTCCCTCCACATCCGTAAGGATGGGATCAGGGAACATCCCGGAAGCGGACCTCAGGACATCGTGAGCGGGATCCGATGAAGGTTCGCCGATGCCAACCAGCCCCACAAGCCCGCACCGGACCACCGTTGCCACGCTTCCTTCAAAGACCAGCGGGGTGCAGGCCACATCTATGTCCGTAAGTTCAACGGGGCTCCTGAAGGCAAACTGGAAAGTTGCGTGGGCGCCGCGCGCGGTTTCCGTTGTATCGGCCTTGGGAAGGAACGCCGCAGCCTCCGGAAGGATCTTTGTCATAGGATCCACTTGCACCAGCACAAGGGAGCCTTTCCCGGTGCAGGAGGGCAGGATGACAAGGGCCGATACAGCGGCCAATACTTGAAATAAACGCTTCATCATTTGGAAAGATACTCAAGCATATCGCGCCTCAGATCCCTGAAATGCTTTACGTCCATATCGTAGGAAGGGGCTTCGGCATCCAGGATGAGCCGCGCGCAGAAAGCGTCGGCATCGGCCTTGGAGCGGGATTCTATCATACGGAGAAGGTCGAAGTCCCTGATTCCGTCACGCATAGCCGCAAGACGGATGGAAGAGTAAACCTTATGGTCTCCGGGCCAGATTATCCACATATCGCCGGCGATGAACGACCCGTAGGCGTCTTTCCAGGGATCCTCATCCTTTGCTCCCACCCAGTAGTTGAGTCCCCAGTGGAGATAGCCCCAGGTGTCGTAGTGATAATTGAGCCAGTGCAGGATGCGGGTTTTGAGGAGCGGGATGCGGATAAACCTGTTGGCATAGTTTCCCTGCGGGCCCATTGCGGAATAGAGCCATTCCGTATGGCCTTCCGTGCGGGGAAGTCCGTTTGCCGTAAGGATGTCGGGGCAGGGATAATCCACATACTTTGTGTCCACAAGGGTGGACTGGATGGGCTCCAGCACGCGGATGTCCGGAGCCACTTCCTTCACTATGGAGGCCAGCATATTGTATGCGCCGGAGATAGCGTCGTTGGGTTCGTCGGAAAGGGTCTGGACATATATGTCCTTCCAGGACCTTCCATCCGGAAGGGTATGGGACTCAAGCATTTCCCTCAGGCCGTCAAAATAACGTTTAAGGTAGTATTTGACGGGAGCGGGATCGTCCTCCGGGAGTTCCACATAGATAAATTCCGGATTTCCGTCTCCATCTACATAAAGGCTTCCGTCATCGGCCAGCCTGTAGCAGCCCATAGTGATTGTGGTCTCGCTTTTTGCCGCCACTATGTTATGACCCTGGAGTTGCCTTAGGTCCGGGCAGTTCTCATAGAACATATCGAATTCCCTCTTGTAGTAAGCCTCATCGAACTCCACCTTGAGGTCATACTTCCCTGTTACTGGGTCAAGCACAGGATAGCGGTTAAGGTACTGCCAGCCGCCGTTTGCATAGAGGAAACGGAATCCGTTCTGGCCGTACCGGCTCACAAGATCCACAATCATTGGCATATATGTACCAAGTACGGACCAGTATTCAGGGGTGTCTCCGCCGCACATGGCATCAACCTCCGGACTTGGCCACTGGAGCACTTCCAGGCCCTGTTTTTCCGGAAGGGTGACATCATACACCTTCACAAAGAACGGCAGTTCCGCCACGGTGTCCCCGCTTACACGGAAAAGGCCCTCATAAAGGCCGGGAGCGAAATCCCTGGGGATGTCGAATTCCGCCCATACGCCGGAGTATTCCCCCTTTCGGAGCCACCTCTGGTAGTCGGACTGCGGAAGAAGGGCATCAGGGATATCGTAGACAAGATAACTGAACCTGTCGGGAGCGGCGCCTCCGCACCAGGCGTCCCAGTGATCCGTGGCCCTTACGTCACGGACGTGATTCACGCGGGGCTCTATAGCCATTCCTGAACTTTCCCCGGCGGGGGCAAAGTAAACCACCTCCGGGTTGAAGCAGTTGTTCTGGGCCTCCCCCGCCCTGACCAGCATCTGGACGGTTGCGGTTTCACCCCTTGCAACACATATTGTATCCCTGTCCCACTGGAGGTCCATCCTGGCAACGGGTTTTGTGAGGGGATCCACCTGTTCCAGCCACAGGTTGGGATTGTGGACAAGGATTGTCTCCTTCCAGGAGAATTCCCCGGCCGATACCGAGACGTCCACATAACCCGGGCTCTTTCCCTCTATGCTACCGTCAGGGGCCACCGTCGCGATGGATTCGTCGGAACTTGTCCATATCGCGGTCTCCGTGGTGTTTTCCGGCGTGAGAGTAAGAGAGATGTTCATCACCTCGCCAACACCAAGGCTTCGGGAAGGCAGTTCCACCGAGAGTCCTTCCAGGGGTATGACAAGCACGGAAACCGTCACGTGGCACACAGCGCTCACGCTTCCGGCCGATGCCTTTATATCGGCCTCACCTTCAGCCACGGCCATCACCGTTCCGGTAGCGGAAACGGTGGCAACCTCAGGGTTGGAGGATTCCCAGGTGATGGTCTTGTCCTTGGAATTCCAGGGCTTCACCTCCGCCGTGAGGGTATAGCCGGAGCCTATGATAAGGCTGAGGCTCTTCTGCGAAATGACCACGGTTCCGGTCTCGTTCATAACCGGCCTGAGGCCAGCCAGATCTTTCTCCGGCTTGGCGCAGGAAAGTACCGCGGCGACAGAAAAAAGTGCTGTAAGGAGTCTTCTTCTCATATCAGGAAGGATAATAAGTCAGGGGATAATAATCAAGCGTTTCCGTGCCCTCTTCAAGGACAACGTTTCTTTCATGACTGACCTTTTCAGGGCCGATGAAGGAGGCGGCGCGGACCGTCACCCTTCCCTTCACGGGGAAAGGCTTTTCATATATGGGAGAAGCCGCGTCAGGGGCCGATCCGTCAAGGGTGTAGCGCACTGCGGCAAGGGGATTCTCGCTCTCCATCCTTATGAGAGAGCCGTCACAGGTGACCTCGGGGGCGTTGTGAAGGTCGTACACGTTGAATCCGCGGGCGCGGAGGCCGTCAATGAAGGCGGGAAGGGAGGTCCGGAACCTCTCCCAGGACAGGTTTTGGGGCGCGGACCAGGCGAGTTCCGCTATTGCAAGGAGCCGGGGGAACATCATATACTCAAGGTGCTCCCGGTTGGGCATATATTCCGTCCAGGCGCAGCCCTCTATTCCGGCAACGTTGGCGGCGCATTCCGGGAGGATGAATTCTACGGAATCGGCCCCCACTTTCCTGGCCTCGACAAGGCTTTCATTGGAGGCGGCCTTCTCCGGTGTGTCCGGAACGGGGATGAAACTGTACATCTTCTTTATGGGAGAATAGCCGTACATTGCCTTCTTCTCATATTCAGGCGATGCCTGGTACCAGTCCATATAGAGGATCTCTCCCGGAGTCATTATGGCATTGAGCCCACGGTTTGCCGCGCGTATTCCGCCTTTTTCCCCGCGGTAGGAGTAGACGTAGGTGTCCGGGGTAAGGTCTTCGTTCTTAAGGATCTCGTCCCAGCCGGCCATAGTCCTTCCGTTTTCCTTCAGGATTTCCGAAAGCCTTGACACCATAAAGCACTGAAGGTCGTCAAGGGAGGTCATCCCCTCCTTCTTCATCAGCGCCTGACAGGCAGGGCACTTCTTCCAGGAATGCTTCCTGGCTTCATCGGCCCCTATATGGATTATCCTTGACGGGAAGAGTTCCATCACTTCCCCAAGCACGGTGCGGGCAAAGTCGTAAACCGCCGGATTGGCGGGGCAGAACTCACCGCTGAGATAGGGTTTCCCGTCACAGCAAAGTTCCGGATACCCCACAAAAACGGGGTCTGAATGGGCCGGGAACTCTATTTCCGGGATTACGTTTATATGACGATCCGCGGCATAGGCAACTATCTCGCGGATGTCATCCTTGGTGAAATAACCGCCATAGGCGCCGGGGGTATCGGCACTGCAGAAAAGGCGCTTTCCCATCTTCCACCAGCCGTCCCAGTCCTTCATTACCCTGTAGGAGCCCATTTCCGTAAGCAGAGGATAACTGTCTATCTGAATCCTCCAGCCGCCGTTATCCGTAAGATGGAAGTGGAACTGGTTGAACTTGTAGCGGGACGCTTCGTCTATGACCTTCTCCACCTCTTCCTTCCCGAAGAAGTGCCTGGACACGTCCATATGGAAGCCGCGGTAAGGAAACCTTGGCCTGTCCTCAATCCTTACGCATCTGACGCCTTTTTCGGAAGTTATCTGGGAAAGAGTCTGGCGGGCATAGAAAAGGCCTGCCTCCGTTGCAGCCTTTGCGGTAATGGCTTTCCTGCTCACATCAAGGAGATAGCCCTCTTCTCCAAGCCTTCCTGAGAGTTCCGGGCTCAGGATCTCCTCAACCTCTGTCCCCGCGGTGCAGTATCCGCGGCCGGTTTTGACGGAAAGGGGCTCCGGAATGATTTTCACCGGGGCCGATGTACAGCCCTCAAGAAGTGCCGCTGCAAAAAGCAGGAGAACGGTGTATCTTTTGAAAGTCATACTACTCAAAAAAGGCCTCAACATCTCCGGAGAGCACGAACGATGCGCCCGGAGAAATTATCTTCTGGCCGTTGTAAACAAAATTCTTTATGTGGAGCCCGCGTATGCTGTGCTGGTTTGCCTTGGCATAAAAAGCGGGAGTCATAACCCCGTTACGGTCAAGGATGGTGAAATTCTCCAGCGTTATCTCACTCATACTGCACTTCCCGTCCATTCCAGGATACTGCCAGATGGCAACGTTACGGCCGGTTTTGTCAATATTGTCAAAGATGAGGTTACGTGCCGTGATGTTGGTTATCCTCTCCGCCGTTCCGCCTCCCCAACTGTTGTCGGGGGAAGCATACTGGCCGATTGCAAAGCCCGCGCGGAGGTCGTCGTTGTTCACGCCGGCCTTGTGCTGGAGGATTATGCAGTCCTCGATGAGGACGTTATGGATGAAGCCTGTTCCGTAATCCGTGTTTCCGGCCTCCGGACCCACCACTATACCCCTTGCGTAGTCGTTCCAGATAAGGTTGTGATGGACGTGGACATCGTAAAGATCGGCCACGGGATTTGCATTGAAACGCACCTTGAGGGTGATGCAGTCGTCATAGTTGCGGAGGAAGCAGTTGCGGATTTCGGCGTTATGCGAACTCACAAGGTCTATCCCGTCTCCGTTCAGTTCCCAGGCAATCATATTAACACCGTCCACAAGGACCCCGTCATAGTTGTAGATACTAAGGTTCCAACTGGGACCGTCTATTACGGTTATGTCCTTCACGGTGAGGTTTTTCTGCTCCCTTCTCCTTGCGGGATTGCAGTTTATGATTATGTCTCCGTTACTGTACTGCTCTCCCCAGTGGCGCATCTTCTCTCCCGACAGCACGCCGTGTCCGGCAATGGTGCAGTCGTCGCTGAGGACTTTCACCTGGCCGTAGACCACGGCGCCGTAATCTATGTACAGGGTCTGGCCTTCGTAGAGTTCAATCTTTCCGGCATCGTGCTCACCGGGGCCGAAGTACTTCACCTTGCTGTCCTTGGGGTCCGGCTTGTCGTTATCCGGGCGTACGGGGAAAAGGAAGAGGTTGTGCTGGCGGTCACCGTCAAACTCCACGCTCACCTTTCTCATATCGTAGGACGGCAAGGTGAAGCGGATGGTATTCTCATCCATCACTTCCGGGGTTATCTGCCACGGGGAAGGACGTACTTCCGGATTCACGGCAGGTTTGCCGATCCTATGGACAATAACGTCCACAGGGCCCTGGAAACGGTCTTCAAAGATACAGTAACTCATAGTGTCCCTAATGGCCTTGCTGTTGTCCCAGTCGTTCCAGATGGCGGCGTGGCGGGAGGCGTTGGAGCAGAGGGCGTCCCTTACGGTCATCTCCGTCCAGCCGTCCTCCTGAAGTACAAAGACGCGGTAACCTTCTGACGGCCCGGCCTTTTCTTCCGGAAGGGAGAACGTGAAAGGATCGGGGGCATCAGTGGTATCTTCCGGCTGAACTATGCCGATATCCTCCTCATCATCCTCCTTTGCCGCCTTGTCCTCCAGTTTCTCCCTTGAGCAGCAGGAGGAGAGGGCAATCAGGAACAATATGCCTGTTGTATAGAATTTCATATTCTGGTCATTAGTCAAGCAAAAGTATTAAAAATAAATAGGTAAAAGGTGGAGTATTTAACGGATTATTCTCCAAAAGGGGAGAAAAATACGGTAAATATTCCACCTCGGGCGGATTTATAACCGCTACCTTTAACAAAAATTTGAACATAACACTAATCCTATTTAAATCCTATGAAAAGAATCTTTAGAATTTTCGCCGTTATCGGACTTGCGTCCGTGACAGCGTTCGTTGCCTGTCAGAAACCCGTTGAGACAGACAAAAAGGACGACGACAAACAAGGTGGCAAGACTGAAGAGCCCACCTATGCCGATGTTCCTTTCAGCAAAGTCAGCGTCACCGCTGACGGTGAAACCGTAGATGGCACCATCCAGGATGCAAAGTACATCTACTTCCACTTCTCAAAGGCCGAATCCTTCAGTGATGCAACCCTTGCAATCACCGTGAACGAAGGCTATGAACTCACCTATCCCACCTCCCTTGAGCACGTGGACCTTCAGGCAGAGCCCGTCCTCAACTTCAAGGATCCCAAGAACGCAACCGTGAAGTTCTGGCTCAAGTTCTCATCGGACGCATTCCCTATCGTGGATGAATCCAAGATTCACCTTGAGGGCTACGAGGCCGGTCAGTACCTTGCTATTGACAACGCCACCAAGACCTTCACCGTCACCTACGACAAAGAGAAGATCAACTACGAGTCCGTGACCATCGTATTCGACGAAGGCGCTCTCCAGAGCGGCGCAACCGTGAAGACAGACCTCACATATGACTTCACCGACGGCCTTGAACAGCCCCTCGTGATAGACCTCGGCGGAGACCGTCCCTACACCGTGAAACTTGATGTCACCGCTTACGTGAAGATGAGCCCCAAGGACTTCGGCTTCACCGATGAAACCTTCAAGTATGTGGACAATGTTGAAGACGTTCCTTTCCTCCAGGTCTGGAGAACTGACAGGCTTACAGCCGTTCCCGTTTACTCCACAATCGAGTGGGCACACGCAAATCCCTATGAGTGGGATTACTCCTGGGCTTATGACGGAGAGGCCGACTGGGGCGGATACTGGTACGAGTGGGTTGATGAATTCAACTTCCTTGGCAACTGGGCCGAGGACCGCGCCACTATGACCTGCATCGGACCCGTTGTGATAGTTACCCTTGACCGCGGCGCCGTTGAAGGAAAGATTGTCACCGACGACGACCTCTCCCTCAAACTCGGAGACGTTGAAGGCCTTGTCACCGTTCCCGGTTACAGCGACAACCTTGGAAACTGGAACTATATGCTCTACGCCGACGGCAAGATCCGCATCCCTCTCAACGGAGACGGAGACACCGACACAGCATACCGTTCAGCAATCGGCTTCACCGAGGAAGGCAAGCCCAGTTTTGCAACTGCCGTTGCCCTCAACGGAGACACCGCTCCCAAGCAGATTCCTTTCCAGACCAACCACGACATGTCTCAGGCCGATGTAGCCGCTACGGCAGAGTCCTGGGACGTTGTGAGCGCAGCCTGGGCACTGCCCTGGATCATCCGCGACGGCGTTGCAATGAGATGGCAGGACATCTGGAACAACGACGCATCCCGCTGGTCAGCAGGCTTCGGACAGGGCTGGCAGTCAATGTATCCCTGCCACGTTGTTATGGGCGTCACCTATGACAACAAGATTGCCTTTATGTGCAACCCCGGCGGTTCCGACAACTGGGACGGCGCCGACTCCAACGCCTGCCCCGAGGTATTCACCGACGGCGGCTGGTTCAAGGGTATCACCCCCAACCAGATGGCATGGCTTGCAATCCAGATGGGTTGGAAGGAACTTGTGGTCATCAGCGGCCAGAACGGTGAAGGCACCGGCAACGCCAGCACAGTCCGCATCAACGGCAAGAGCGTATTCCACCAGGAGGATCATCCTTACCTGAGCGCCGAGGCTTACGCAAATGAAGCCGCCGACGTCAACTGCGCATACGCCCTCTCCTTCAACAAGCGTTAAACCCATACCTTAAATACTTCAGCATTTACCGGCTCTCAGCAGCCGGTAAATGCTGAATTAATTCTCAGACCACCTATATTTCAAGATGCGCCCAGTACCCAAACTGATTCTGACGCTTACCCTTCTCACCGCGGCGGCCGTTCCCTCGGGAACATTCCGCGCCCTTGCCGCAGCGGTGACTCCCGCCGATGACGGAAAAACCGTCACATACCGCGGAAGAGTGGTAGACGCTCAAAACGGAGAGCCCCTGCCCGGAGCAGTTGTGAGACTGTCCGGCAGCAACCGCTACGGTGCCGTCACAGACTCTGACGGCAACTTCACGCTTGCCCTTCCGGCAGGCAGGAAGCCGGTTGTGGAAGCCTCCTTCCTTAGTTACAAGACTACGGAGTTCACCATAGACAAAAACGGATCCATCCTTGCCCTGGAACCTGACAACACCTTCCTGGACGAGGTCCAGGTGGTGGCTTACGGCCAGCAGCGAAGGGTTACGGTCACGGGCGCGGTCTCATCCATAAGTTCCGACGACATCCTGAAGTCCCCTTCCGGCAGCGTTGCAAACGCCCTTGCCGGAGCAATCACCGGCGTATCGTCGGTCCAGGTGTCCGGCCAGCCCGGCGCCGAAGACCCCGAGATATACGTCAGGGGTACCGGATCCCTCTCCAACGAAGCCTCCAAGCCGCTCATCCTTGTGGACGGCGTGGAGAGGTCCTTCTTCCAGATGGACCCAAATGAGATTGAGAACATCACGGTGCTCAAGGACGCCGCTTCCACCGCCGTTTTCGGCGTCAGGGGCGCGAACGGCGTCATCCTTGTCACCACAAAGCGCGGTGAAGAAGGACGGAACCGCATCTCCGTGTCTTCCCAGTTCGGCCTCACGCAGCCCCTGAGGCACCTCAAGAGCGTGAGCAGTTACGAATACGCCTCCATCTACAACGAGGCAATGCTCTCCGACAACCCCGACATGCCGGAAAGCGCCCTGAAGTTCTCCCCCTTCGTCCTGGATATGTTCAAGACAGGAGGAGACCCCATTATGTTCCCCAATATGGACTGGGACGCCTACATCTTCAAGGACCTTGCATGGCAGACCCAGCATAATGTGACCATGTCCGGCGGATCCTCCCGCTTCCGCTACTTCGTGTCCCTGGGCTATCTGTACCAGGACGGCATAATGAAGAAGTTTGACCTTACCTATAACCCAAACTACACCTACAACCGTTATAATTACAGGGCAAACGTGGACGTGGACATAACCAAGACCACAAACCTGAAGGTGAATCTTGGCGGCCGCGTGGGCACCACCCACGAACCCCAGACATACAACCTCTGGGAGAACATAATGTGGTGCACCCCGTTCTCCAGCGCCGGCATAGTTGACGGGCATTACATTGTCTCCAGCGGCGGAAACGGCAAATACATCCCTATGGAAGGCGGCCTTGACGGCCTTGCCCTCTTCTACAACTACGGATATGCGGAAACCACGGAGAACGTCCTCAATATGGACGTCCAGTTGGACCAGAACCTGGACTTCATCACTCCCGGCCTCCGCGCTTCCCTGAAGGGTTCATACAACTCCACCTACTGGCTTTCCATGAGCCGTAACGTCACATATGCCCCTTCAATGTACTACACGCCTATGTACCTTGGGTATTTCACCCAGCCCGGAATGGATGTCGCCAGCCCTATGTTCGACAACACCATAGTCTACAGGACTTCCGGCGTGGACGGCCTCATAGAGCCTATGTCCTACGGAGACTGGACAGGCCATTCCCGCAACTGGTACCTTGAAGGCAGCATCAACTACAACAGGAGTTTCGGAGACCACGAGGTATCCGGCCTCCTTATGTACAACCAGTCCAAGACCTATTATCCCGCGCAACTCACGGAAATTCCCACCGCATACGTGGGATATGTGGGAAGGGTTACCTATAACTGGAAACACCGCTATATGGCCGATCTCAACATCGGCTACAACGGATCGGAAAACTTCGCTCCCGGCAAGCGCTACGGCTTCTTCCCGGCCGTTTCCGTTGGCTGGAGCATCTCAGAGGAGCCCTGGATGAAATGGTCCAAAAAGTGGCTGGACTTTATGAAGATCCGCGCTTCTTACGGCCTTGTGGGTAACGACAAGTACTCCGGCGCCCGCTTCCTCTATCTAAACGGTTCCTGGAACCCCTCCAACGCGGTTTTCGACTGGGGCTATTATGACGCCGCCGGCAATATGTACAAGGGCAGCTGGCAGTTCGGAGACCAGTACAGCCCCGTTATGCTGCCGGATGCCATAGAGAATACGGTGGGTAACTCGGAGGTGACCTGGGAAAAGGTAAGGAAACAGAACTACGGCATAGACATAGTCCTTTTCAAGCAGCAACTCAACATCAACGCCGACCTTTTCTTCGAGCACCGCTACGACATCCTCTCAAGGAGGAACACCCTCCCCGCCATCACGGACGTGTCCCTTCCCCTTATCAACCTCGGCGAGGTAAGCAACCGCGGTTATGAGATATCCGTGGGATGGAATTCACGCATAAGGGACTTCCACTATTACGCAAAGGCAAACATCTCCTACTCCAAGAACAAGATCCTCTATATGGACGAGATTATGCCCAACTATCCCTGGATGGCCCAGACCGGCCAGAGCACCGGCACAAAATACGGTCTTGTCTTTGACAGGTTCCTAAGGGCCTCCGACTTTGACGCGGAAGGGAATATGCTTCCTCAGGACGAGGACGGAAACCCCATCCCCACTATGTCAATAGGTAATCCCCGTCCCGGAGACGCCCTTTTCAAGGACCTCAACGACGACGGAAAGATTGACGAGAACGACGCCAAGTGGTTCGGTTACTCCGACCGCCCGGAATACGTAGCCGGATTTATGGCAGGGTTCAGTTGGAAGGGTTTCAGCCTTTCCATGCAGTGGACCGGCGCCTGGAACGCTTCCAGGATGATTGACGGAGAGATGAGGACTCCGTTCGGCTCCCAGAACACAAGGACCCTCCTCACCTACCTTGCCGACGGAAGATGGACTCCGGAAAACCAGAACTCCCGCTTCCCGCGCATCACCTTTATGAACAAGACGCATTACCTTGCTACAAGCGACCTCTGGCTCATAGACGCGTCCTACCTCCGCCTCAAGACGGCAGAGATTTCCTATACGCTTGAGAACAACCGCATCCTCAGAAAGGCCGGCATCTCAACCTGCAAGTTCTACGTGAGCAGCTACAACCTCCTCACCCTGTTCTCCCCCCTGGCCGATCTTGACATAGACCCCGAAGGAAACACCTCCGGCTGGGACAACAGATACCCCAACAACCGTATTTACAACTTTGGTATCAACCTGACATTCTGACAGTTATGAAAGCAGTTACTTCAATATCGGCCTTAGTTGCCTCCGCGGCCCTCATCTGCGCCGCCATCTCCTGCCAGGATCTCAGGCTTGGAGACAGTTTCCTTGAGAAGGCCCCCGGCGTGGACGTTACCATAGACACGGTCTTCTCCTCTAAACTGTATGCCGACAGAGCCCTTGTGGCAGCCTACGCGTGCCTTCGCTGCGGATATCCCGTGCACAATAACGCCTGGCCGCTGGGCTCCCAGGGCAAGTTCAAATACCAGGCTGCCTGCAGCGCCGTGGCAAATGACGTCCACGACGCCCTCACGGACATAATAGATTCCCAGTGCACATGGGCGGGCGCCTATAATGTATACTACAACGGTTCCTACTGCGCCGAGACAGAGAACACGGAGAGCGGTTCAAAATACGCCTATCTCCCCAATCTTGACGGCGCCTGGAAGTGCATCCGGAAGTCCTACCTCTACATCAACAACGTGGACCGCGTGCCGGATATGACAACGGAGGAGAAAACCCGGAGAAAGGCCGAGTGCAAGGTGATGATCGCAATGTCCTACCTTGACCTCTGGAGAAATTTCGGCGGCGTCCCCATCCTCACCCAGGCGGTTGAAGCCGGCAAGGAAGCCAGCGTGGACTACACCAGAAAGAGCGCGGAGGAAGTCCTGAAGTTCATCATCGACCTCCTTGACGAGGCCGCCCCGGACCTTCCCTGGACGGTTCCGGCAAGCGAAGACGGCCACCTCACCAAGGCATCGGCCCTTGGCCTCAAATGCCGTACGCTGGCCTTTGCCGCAAGTCCCCTTTTCAACGCCAACGCCCCTTATTCCGATTCAAAGCCCAAGATTGTGCTTGGGAACGTGGACAAGGTGAACCTCGACGACGTTGAGAAGATGTACTGGTTCGGAGGCTACGACCCCACCCGCTGGCAGGACGTAGTGAAGGCCTGTGAGGAATTCTTCGCCGCCAATTCCGGCGGGGAATACGCCCTCATCCAGGCTTCCGGCACCACCCAGGACGACTACCGCAGCGCCTGGAACAGGACCTACGCCGACCGCAACAACGGTGAGATCCTCATCCATACGGGCCGATATATGCCCACCTTCGCCGACACCTACCTCCGCTGCTACTTCGGGCCCGCAGAGGACCACGGAAACAACGGCCGAGGCTACGGCGGCGGCGCCATCACCCTCAACTTCGTGGACCTGTTCCCCTATGCCGACGGCAAGAAGGCCGATTACCGCACCTGGATAGCCGCCCACAACCACGAGGGCACCCTCACCGACAACCCGTTTGTGGGAAGGGATCCCCGCCTCTATGAGTCAGTAATGATAGTCGGAGACCACTTCCAGGGACACCCCGCCAGGATGTGGGACGACGGCTACGAGCACGGCAGTTCAGAATCCACCCGCGCCTACACCGGCTTCTGCTCCAGGAAGATGATCTGGGACTACAACGACGAGACCTTCCACAATAAGCCCACGGACTGGTCCTACCTTCGTCTGGCGGAGATATATCTCATCTACGCCGAAGCCCTCAACGAAACCGGAAGGAAGGCCGAAGCATACGACCAACTCAATATGATAAGGCGCCGCGTGGGACTTCCCGACATGACCGACGCCCTCCTCTCCCAGGTTCAGGCCGGAAGGACCTATCCAACATATGACGAGCCCCTCCAGGGAGATCCCAGGCTCCGCGACGAAATCCTTGACGAGCGCGCGAGGGAACTCTACTTTGAGGAGGTGCGCCTCTACGACATGATCCGCTGGAAGCGCCGGGACATCTTCACCAAGACCCTCTACGGCATCCATATGACCATTAAGAGCGGTTCCTATGAGGAGAACAACCTCAAACTCAACTTCCTTGACCCCTTTGAGCCCACTCCGCGTTACTGGAGGGACCACTGGGACAACAAGTGGTACCTGAGCGCATTCCCCACCAATGAAATCAACAAGGGCTACGGCCTTGTACAGAATCCCGGATGGTAGAAGATATGAGAAAGTTATTAATCACAATAGCAGCCCTTGCCGCTGTCTGGGTGCCCGCCGGCGCCCAGGAAGGTGCCCTGGAGAAGGTTGGGAAGGACGATATTTCCGCTTCTTCCGAGCGTCAGGTCCTGAACGCCCTTTACGGACGTATCCCGGGCCTCCAACTGTACCAGAACGGTTCCGGCTACCTTCCCTCCTCCCTGACGCCGACAGTAACTGTCCGCGGAACGGGATCCTACAGCGGGAATCATACCCTCTTCATTGTGGACGGAGTGGAAAGGGACCCCTCCGAGATTGAACTGGGAGAGGTTGAGGAAGTGACCGTCCTCAAGGACGCCGCATCTCTTGTGCGCTGGGGCATAAGGGGGGCCGACGGCGCCGTTGTAATCACTACAAAACGCGGCGGAAATGAGCCCTTCAGGTTCCACGCCGGGCTCCGCACGGGGCTCCAGACTCCATACGGAATCCCCCGTATGGCATCTCCCGTAAGTTATGCCAACGCCGTCAACGAGGCTCGTTCCCTTGACGGACTCACTCCTTACTACTCCGCGGCAAATATCGCAGCCATCACAGGCGGGACATCCAACATTATCCCCACTACTGACTGGGAAAGCCTGATGCTCCGGAAGTATGGCTTTGCAAGCGACGTGAACATTTCCCTGGACGGCTCCACGCGTTCCACAAGGTACTTCGTGTACGCAAACTACAGCAGCAACAAGGGTTTCCTCAGAAACAACGGTCTCACCGACGACATAGACACCCAGGCCGCCTACTACTCCCTGAAACTCCGCTCCAACCTTGACGTGAAGGTCACCCGTTACACGGACCTTGTGATAAACCTCAGCGCAAGGCTCCAGCAGGAGCAGGGACCCCAGGGCGGGCTTGACATATCCTCCATGTACACCGCGCCCACCGTTGGCATTCCGGCAAGGATAGACGATATGTGGGTGAGGACAAACCTCATAGACAATCCCGTGGGCTCCGTCCTCGGGACCGGCAACCGCATACTCTTCGGCCGTTCCCTCATCGGCGACATAGCCATAAAGCAGGACCTCTCCATGCTGGTTCCGGGCCTTAGGGCCGAGGTTAGGGTTTCCTACGACAACGCCTCAATAGTCTGCGACAGGAAGAATTTCACCTATTCCTACTACACCATCTCTCCGCTCTATGACGCGGAGGGTAATATTGACGACTACGCCCTGGCAACGTATGGCAACGACACCGAAATAGCGTTTGCCACCTGGCTCCAGAGCCAGTATATGCGCCTCACGGGATGGGCCGTGCTGGGCTGGGACGGGCATTTCGGGAAAAACAACATAAAGGCCGATATAACCGCCAGCCGCGATATGTACAAACTCACCGGCGCAGGCAATATGTTCAAGCATCAGGACTATGTCCTTTCCCTGAAATACGACTACGACGGGAAATACATCCTCAATGCAGGCCTCAATGCATCGGCCAGCAGCCTCCTCACTACCGGCGACAAGTTCCGCCTCTATCCGGCGGCTTCCCTTGCCTGGGTGGTTTCCAGGGAAGGTTTTATGAAGGACGTATCTTTCCTTGACCTCCTCAAGGTAAAGGCATCGGCCGGCCTTTCCGGAATGGACGCAAACCTTGTCTACGATATGGACAAGCAGTTCAACGGCGCAGGTCTCAGTTATATGTTCACCTTCGGTTCCACCCAGAACGGTTCCAGGGAAGGAAACCTCCCCTCCGTAGGCGTGCGCCCGGAGACCGACCTCAAGACCGACGCCGGGATCGAATTCCATATGCCGTTCGGCCTGAGCGGTGAAGTATCGGCCTTCTACAACAGGAGGACGGGCCTGAGGACCCTTGCCGGGAACACCACCTCCGCCGTCCTTGGTATTGGCCTTTCCGACTCCTTCACCGGGATTGTCTCAAACAGGGGCATCGAAGGCGCCCTGGACTACGACGGAAAGATAGGGGAAGTAAGGCTGAATGTGGGCGGGACGGTTTCATTTGCGAGAAGCCGCATCGAGCACCTTGAGGAAGAGTATCACCCGTGGGCCTACCAGTATGAGGCCGGAGGAAGCGTGGGAAGGGTATTCGCCCTGGAATCCGACGGCTTCTATGAGAACGCGGATTTCAATGCCGACGGCTCACTTAAGGACGGAGTCCCGCAGAGTTCCTTCGCCGCCTCGCTGAAACGCGGGGACATCAAGTACAGGGACCTGAACGGGGACGGCATCATAGACAACTACGACTACACCTGGCTGAAGACCCCTACCCTTCCGGAACTCTACTACGGCATCCACCTGGGCGTGGAATGGAAGGGAATCGGCCTCAGCGCCCTCCTTCAGGGAACCGGAGACTGGACTGTCCTTACGGAACTTCCAAGCATCTACAGGCCCCTCTACGGGCAGGACAAGAACGTGAGTGAATACTACCTTGCAAATTGCTGGCGCGAGGGCGCGTCCAACACGGCCGCAAGGTACCCCCGCCTCACCACTCAGGAGAACGGGAACAATTTCCTACGCTCCGACATCTGGACAGCCAACGGGAAATACCTAAAACTCCGCGAGGTATGTCTCAGTTACAGCCTTCCGGGCAGCCTCATCTCCAGGATATGGATGAAGGAGGCCACCGTCTTTTTCAAGGGAAACAACCTCCTGTCATTTGACGGGATAGGGATCATGGATCCGGAATATATGGCCCTGGAATATCCCAGGTCACGTTCATTCCTTTTTGGCATCAACCTGCAATTCTAAAACGTGAGCAAGATGAAAACAAGATTTTTTGCAGCAATGCTTGCCACCGCGGCCGTCCTCACGGTTTCCTGCGTAAAGGACCTTGAGGTAAACGAGAACGAGTATCACTCCAAGGAGTATATGTTTGCCGATTTCGGCAAGGTCAAGGACATTATGACCAACGCCTACGGCTATCTCAAGGCCGGTTTTGACGCAGTCGGCGGCACAATGACCGAATGCGCCACCGACGATGCCGTATATGCCAATACGCCAAATACCATCAAGGGCTTCTATGACGGCAGTTGGTCCTCCAGCAACACGATGGACGACGTCTGGAGCACTATGTACGAAGCCATCAGGGCCTGCAACTACCTCCTTGAGAACTGCCCCGAGGACTTTGAGGTGGCAAAATACCTTGAAGAGTACGGCCGGAACCTTGAGCAACTGAAGAATTACCCCTGGGAAGCCAAAACCCTGAGGGCCTTCTTCCACTTCGAACTCCTTAAGCGCTACGGCAGCATAGTCATAGCCGACCGCACCTTCACAACGGAGGAGGTGGGCTCCCTCCGGCAGTCCGACTACGCCACAACGGCGTCCTGGATAGCCGAAGAACTTGAAGAGGCCGCGCAGTACCTCCCCGAGACCTATTCCGGCACATATTATTCGGAACTCGGCCGCGTCACCAAAGGCTTTGCGCTTGCTCTACGCTCCCGTGTGCTCCTTTACGCGGCAAGTCCCCTGAACAATCCCGACGGGGAGTCGGCCCCTTATGTAGCCGCGGCAAAGGCCGCAAAGAAGATGCTGGACGCAAACTCCACCGGGACTTTCGGCCTTACGGACGAATCCTTCTCAGGAGAATCCAAGGGCATAATCTTCGGAATCCGCCTTGGCGCCGACAACGCCTTTGAAAGGGCCAACTTCCCCGCAGGTTACGAAGGCGGCCATTCCGGCGTCTGTCCCAGCCTCAACCTCGCGGAGGCATTCGACAAGGCCGACGGAACGCCCTTCAACCCCGCGGCTGATGCCGATGCCCTCCTTGACGGCTCCCTGAGGGATCCCCGCTTTGCAAAGACCCTCCTCTTCAACGGCGCCGTCTTCAAGGACCAGGAGGTGGAGACCTTCTACGGAGGCCGCAACGGACTTCCGCTTGCCGAAGCCTCCCCCACCTCATTCTACCTCCGCAAATTCCTCAACGAGGCAACTGTACTGTCGGCCGGAAACACCTCCAGTTACCAGCATATGTGGCCCGTGATGAGACTCTCGGAAGTATATCTCAACTATGCTGAAGCCCTGTTCGAAGCCACCGGCAACCCCTCTTTCAAGGGAACACTTGACGGCACGTCATTTACGATGTCCCCCGTGGAGGCGGTGAACAAGGTCCGCAGCACCTGTTCCGTTCCCGGATTCCCCGCAGGGATTGACGCAGCCACGTTCCGCACAAGGCTCCGCAATGAGCGCCGCGTGGAACTCGCCTTCGAAGGCCACCGTTTCTGGGACATCAGAAGGTGGAAGGAGGGAGATGTCACAAAAGACGTCTTCGGCCTGGAAATTGTGCGGAATGAGGATGAAAGCCTCACCGTGACAAAAACTGCGGTCCAGAGCCGCATCTGGGACGACAAGATGTACTTCTATCCCATCCCGGAAGTGGAGAGGCACAAGAATGTTAACCTAAACCAGAACTACGGATGGTAGGACTTCTCTCACTGGCATTCTCTGCCATTTTGTCTGCCGGACTCCTGTTCCAGCCCTTCAAGCCGGAACAGATTCCAACCGACGAAATATCTTCGCTTTATCAGGATTCCGACGGATATATCTGGATAGTTTCCTACTCCGGACTTGCCCGTTTTGACGGTTACAGGACAGTGCTTTACACCCTTGGTCCCGACAACGAAGAAGCGCAGACCTCCCAGATGCACAGCATCATCGAAGCCGGTGAGAATCTCCTCTACATTGCAACGGAAAACGGACTCCTGTGCCTTGACAAGAAGACGCAGAAGTTTGACGTAGTGCAGGATCCGCTGATCTACGGGATGAATATATCGGCAATGACCGTAGACGGAAAGGGCCGCCTGTGGGTGGGCGGGGACAAAGGCCTTTTTGTCCGTAACGCCGACGGCAGTTTTTCTTCATCCGTATTCTCCCCCACAACCGGTGACAGGCCCATCACCGACGTCGTAAACATAATCGTAGACCGTAACGGAGACCTCTGGTTCACTTCCTGGAGCCGGGGGCTGTTCCGTTTTGATATGGAGAACTCCAGGCTGTACTCCTACACCGAGGGAGACTTCAGTTCATCCTATGTCCTCCATCAGGACAGCGGCGGCGGAATGTGGATAGGGACCTGGGGCCGCGGCCTTCTTTTCATGAAGGATACGGACGCCCCCAACAGCCCTTCCAGTTATGTCCGCTACGCCCATTCCGACAGGAATCCCGGATCAATCCTTGACGATATAATCTACAACATAACGGAAGACGGAAGCGGCAACGTGTGGATAGGAAGCAGGAGCGGCCTCAGTATACTTGAAAGGACGGAAGACGGCTTTTCCGGGAAGTTCATAAACAAATACCCCGGGGAAGGCGAAGGCAACATCCCCTACAACGAGGTTAACTCCATCCTTCGCACAAGGGACAACTCCATGTGGGTGGGAATGCTTGGAGGCGGCATCTGCAAGGTTGTTTCATCGCCGGAGAAGGACGTCCGCTATCCTATGGACAAGGTCTATTCCTCCTACAAGACATCCTCCATCAAGAGCATCCATCCGCTTGACGGGGAGCACCTCTGGCTGGGCATCACCGGGCACGGACTCATCCGCTATGACACTGATGGCGGCGGTTTCGTCCACTACTCCACCCTGCCGGAATTTGACGGGCTTATGTACACCAGCATAGTGGAGTGCATAACCACAAGGAGCACAACGGGGCAGATATGCTTTGGCACATACAATACCGGAATCTGGCTCTACAGCCCGGAAACCCGTACCGTAAGCGCCCTGAATTCCGCAAACTGCAGCGCCCTCACCCAGGACTGCATCCTTTCCCTGATGGAGGATTCTTCCGGAAACCTGTGGCTTGGCACCCGCCACGGCATCTTCATCCTCACTCCCGAAGACAAGGTGGTCCCGCTTCCCGAATTCATCTCGAAGCCCAGGCTTGACAACCACTACAAGGCCATGGAAATGAGCGAGGACCCGTCCGGAAACATCTGGGTTGCAACCGGCTATGACGGAATCCTGAAGATAGACCCCGAGGCCGGGGAAATATCCTCCTTCCTCTTTGGCGAGGCTCCTGAAATACGCAGTTTCAACTGCATCCTGGCCGATTCAAGAGGAAATGTATGGGCCGGATCCGTCCTTTCAGGCCTTTACAGTTTTGACAGCCGGAGGAAGGCGTTCACTGAGGAGAAAAGCCTTACCTTCCTTGACGGGAAGGGTATTCTCAACCTTACCGAAGACCCCCACGGCAACATCTGGGTGAGCACCAACAATTCCGTCCTGTCCTTTGTTCCGGGAGACGGAGGGGAAAGAAAGATAATCCGCTACACGGAGGCAGAGGGGCCGGACGGACCCGTGTTTTTCAACCGCTGCGCTTCCTTCTATATGGAAGATACGGACGAGATGGCTTTCGGAACCACCAGGGGCCTGCTTCTTTACCCCTGCACCGCCGACACCCAGGACAGCGGAGCCTACGATACCCGCATCACGGGAATCGGGCACGGAGAAAACATCTACAAGGACATTGTGATAAGTTTCTCCATCTTTGACTTCCAGTCCCCGCAGGACGACATCTACTATTACCGCCTTACCCGCCGGGGAAAGACTCCCGGGACCTGGAGCACCGTGGGCGGCGGGGACAACCGCGCCGTATTCACCTCCCTGCGTCCCGGAAACTATGTATTCGAGGTGTACGGAATGAGGTCCGGCCAGACCGCCGAATCCGAGATATGCCGCCAGGACATCAAGATTCCCGGCAATCCCTGGCTTTCCTGGTGGGCAATCACCATCTACGTGCTCCTGGCGGCGGGAATCGTCACCTGGCTCATCCTGTCGGCATCGGCCAGGATGAAGATGAAAAGGCAGTTGGAACTGGAGAACCTCAACCAGCAGAAGGCCGATGAAATCAACCAGGCGCGCCTGCAGTTCTTCACCAACGTCTCCCACGAGTTCCTGACGCCCCTCAGCATCATCCTGGCATCGGCCGAAAGCCTGGAGCCAAGGACGGAGAAGGAGAAGAATATCACGGCCATAATGTCCACCAACGCCCTCAGGCTCACAAGGATGGTCCAGCAGGTGCTGGATTTCCGTAAAGTGGAGTCGGACAATATGGAGATTAAGGTAAGCGAGAACGACGTTGCGCAGTTTATCGGCCACGAGGTAGAGGCCTTCATCCCTCTTGTGAGAAAGCGCGGGCTCCAGGTCTCATATTCCAGCGACCCCCAGAGCATACGCGGGTGGTTCGACCCCGACAAACTGGACAAGATAATCTACAACCTCCTCTCCAATGCCGTCAAATACACCCCCGCCGGCGGCACGGTGCGCCTTGACGTGAACCTGAGGGAGGCCGATCAACTGGAAATCAGTTGCGCCAACAGTGGCCCCCTTATGAGCAGCCGCACCATCTCCAAACTCTTCAGGCGTTTCTATGAAGGCGATTACCGCCGGTTCAACACCATCGGCAACGGAATCGGCCTGTCACTGGTAAAATCCCTTGTAACTATGCACAAGGGCACAATTGACGTGGTGAGTAACGACAAAGTGGGCAACTGCTTCACAGTCCGCCTCCCTATCGGCCGGGATTCATACAGCGACAATGAAATTGACAAGGACACGTCCGGCGATGGCAGTATGCCGTTTGCCCTGAGCCTTGGGGAAAATGTTGTGAAAACCGGCTACACGGTGCTTTGCATAGACGACAACGAGGAACTGTGCGAACTTTTCTCCGTGATTCTCTCCAAGAGTTTCAACGTTCTCACTTCCACCAGCGCCGAGGATGCCCTGGAACTGATGAAAGACCACCCGGTGGACGCAATAGTGTGCGACGTGGCGATGCCGGGGATGGACGGGCTGCAGTTCTGCTCCCTTGTAAAGGAAACCGTGGAATACAGCCACATCCCGGTTATCCTCCTTACGGCAAGGACAGAGCCCGCCGTGGGCGTGGAAGGCTACCGTTGCGGCGCGGACGGTTACCTCACCAAGCCCTGCAACTACTCCGTATTAACCGCAATGATACTTAATCTTATGGGAAAACAGGAAAAGAAGGGAGAAGCCTTCCGGAAGCAACTTGTCTTTGAGGTTGCGGACATAGACTATACCTCCGTGGACAAGAAATTCCTCCAGAAGGCCATAGACGTGGTGAACGACCACATTGCCGATTCTGAATTCTCTCAGACGGACTTCGTGAGGGAGATGACCGTGTCCCGCACGGTCCTTACTGAAAAACTGAAGAACCTCACGGGATTCACCCCGTCGGCCTTCATCCTCAACGCCCGCCTTACGCTGGCATACAAACTCCTGAGCGAGGAAAAGGGCAATATCAGGGTGTCCGACATAGCCTATTCCGTGGGCTTCAGCGATGCAAAGTACTTCAGCAAGTGTTTCAAGAAAAAATACAACAAAACGCCAAAAGCCGTGATGGAGGAGCATATGGTATGATGAAAAAGGTACTGTTTTTTACGGCATCTCTGGTAATGATGCTGTCCTGCGGGAAGATTCAGACCATTCAGAAGGAACAGTATACCCTTGTAAGGCAGCCGGGCGGGCCCGAACTAGGTTACAGCCCCGCTTCCGGAGTCACTCTCCTTAAGGAAGGACGCCACCTTTTCAAGGACCTCAACCGTAACGGGGAACTGGACCCCTATGAGGACTGGCGCCTCGATTACGGGAAAAGGGCCCTGGACCTTGCCCGGAAACTGAGCAAGGAGCAGATTGCTGGCCTTATGCTCTACAGCGAGCACCAGGCCGTGCCCACGGACCCGGAAGGCTACTGGTCATCCCTCTATAACGGCACCACGCTTGCAAAGAGCGGCCTCCCCCACTCCGCCATCAATGACAACCAGAAGGCGTTCCTCAGGAACGACAACCTCCGCGCAGTCCTTGTGGTGCGGCTGGAGAGCCCAAGGATAGGAGCCGAATGGAACAACAACCTCCAGGCATTCTGCGAGGGCATAGACTTCGGCATTCCCGTGAACATCAGTTCCGACCCCCGCAACGAAGCCGAGGCCAAGGCCGAATTCAACGCGGGTTCCGGAGGCCAGATATCCCTGTGGCCCTGCCAACTTGGCCTTGCCGCCACCTTCGACCCTTCCCTTGTGGAGGAATTCGGGCGCATCGCATCAAAGGAATACCGCGCCCTTGGCATTGCCACGGCCCTGTCTCCCCAGGCCGATCTTGGCACCGAGCCCCGCTGGTTCCGCACCTACGGCACGTTCGGGGAAAGCCCCGTCCTGGCGGCCGATATGGTCCGCGCCTACATTGACGGCTTCCAGACAACCGGCCGGAAAGGCTGGGGCAGTGAAAGCGTGAACGCTATGGTGAAGCACTGGCCGGGCGGCGGAAGCGGAGAGGGCGGCCGTGACGCCCACTATTCCTTCGGCAAGTACTCCGTTTACCCCGGAAACGGCTTTGAAACGCTTCTGAAGCCCTTCCTCGACGGCGCTTTCAAACTTCGCCGCGGTACTGAGGCGGCATCGGCCGTAATGCCATATTACACCGTTTCCTATGGCCAGGATCCTTCCGGCAACAACGTTGGCAACGGCTACAGCGCGTGGATAGTGGACACTCTCCTCCGCCACAAATACGGCTACGACGGCGTTGTCTGCACGGACTGGGCGGTCACACACAACCACGAGAAAGTGGAATGGGCCCTTGGCAAGTGCTGGGGCTATGAGACTGCATCGGAGGCGGAGCGCCACTTTGCCATCCTGAAGGCCGATGTGGACCAGTTTGGCGGAAACAACAAGATGGGCCCCGTGCTTGACGCCTATAAGTTATGGGCCGATGCATACGGAGAAGAATCGGCCCGCGAACGCTTTGAAAAATCGGCCGTAAGGCTCCTTATGAATATGTTCAGGACCGGCCTCTTCGAGAACCCGTATGTGGATCCGGACCTTACGGAGCAGGTTGTGGGCTGCAGCGAGTTTATGGAAAAGGGCTTCAA
Organism: uncultured Bacteroidales bacterium; assembly: GCA_900319485.1. GTDB lineage: Bacteria > Bacteroidota > Bacteroidia > Bacteroidales > UBA932 > Cryptobacteroides. The sequence goes on from ONOQ01000008.1 coordinate 34,522, forward strand.
CGCCCAGGTAAGGAGCGTGGTTATGCTGAAAAACCACGCCGGCATCCTTCCCGCCGCGCCACGCAGCAAGGTGTATGTCCCCAAGACGCACATAGCCCCGTCAAAGGGTTTCTTCGGGCCTATGACAGATGACGACAAATGGGAGTACCGCGTGGACACCGCCCTTGTCGCAAAGTACTATGACGTGGTTGAGGACCCCCAGGAGGCCGATTTCGCACTTGTGTATATGAACGAACCCGACGGTCCTCAGGGCTACGAGGTCTCTGACCGAGAATCCGGCGGCAATGGCTACATCCCCATCAGCCTCCAGTATGAGGATTACACCGCCGAAGACGCCCGGGAAGTGAGCATAGCCGGCGGCGATCCCCTGGAGAGTTTCACAAACCGCAGTTACAGGGGAAAGACCGTGAGCGTCTATGACAAGGACGACCTTGAGGCCCTTCGCTCCACCCGCAGCCTTATGGGCGACAAGCCCGTGGTGGTAGCCGTAACGGCAATGAGGCCGATGGTCTTTTCAGAGATAGACCCCCTTGCCGATGCCGTCCTGATAGGTTTCTCCATCCAGGACCAGGCGTATCTTGAGATTATATCCGGGGCGGCGGAGCCTTCGGGCCTTCTCCCCGTGCAGATGCCGGCCTCCATGAAGGAAGTGGAACTCCAGTGCGAGGACCTTCCCTGGGATATGACTCCCTACACGGACCTTGACGGCAATGTCTACGACTTTGCCTATGGCCTTGACTGGAAAGGCGTGATATCAGACTCCAGGACGCGTAAATACGCAAGATGACTCTCCCCCTCCTTATACTGGCCCTTGCCGGAGGGATATGGTTCCAGGTGAGCAGCCTGAACGGAGCCATCACCGGGCTTGGGATAGAAGGAGACCCTATGCCGTGGATTCAGAGGACGGACGGCTCCCAGCACCCCTGGGTGGGCGGAAAATACAGTTGGGGGCTTGGGTATATGGACGTTGACGGGGCCGCTTTCCAGTGGGAATACGACGGGAAGGTGTACCACGCCGGAGCCGTTGAGATAAGCGTCCAAAGACGCCTTGACGGGGCCGATATGATAGAGAGTTATACTTTCAGGAATACATCTTCCCACAGGGTACAACTTAAGAATATCGGCATTTATACCCCTTTCAATGACAGTTATCCGGATGCCGCAACATGTATGGCGGCCCGCTGTCACGCGCATATCTGGCCGGGCGGAAAGGCCGCTTACGTATGCGCCGTCCCGATGAGCGGGAAAGGCCCCGGGCTTGGGCTTATGGTGGAAAAAGGCAGCATCACGGACTATGAGATATGGGAGAGAGGCAACGACAAAGGCTGGTCAAACGACCGAGGCGTAATTGCCCTGTGCCCTCCGGATATGACTCTGAGGCCGGGAAGGTCCTTCACCCTTTCCTGGAGGGTTTTCTCCCACGGCATTGAAGATTTTGAGGAGCAGATTCTCTCCCGCGGAGGCACCGTAGTGTCATCAGACCGTTATGTCTATGAAACCGGAGAGCGCTGCAGGGTTGTTTTCAGGAAAAACGGCAGGAGCGTCACAAGAAGCCGTAAACTCCACCGCCCGGGCCAGTACAGCATTTCCCGCCGGGGCGCCAGGGCCGATATCCTGGCTATCCCATCCCCGGAGAAACTGCTTGAGGCCAGGGCCTCATTCATCCTTTCAAACCAGAGGATGAATGACCGGGAAGACCCCCGCTACGGAGCGTTTATGGTCTATGACAATGAGACCGGCGCCATAGTTGCGGACGATATGGGCCGGAGCGACCTTGACGAAGGCCGCGAACGCGTTGGGATGGGTATCTTCCTTGCCGCCTGGTACCGCCTGCATCCTTCGGAAGAACTTCTTCACGCGCTGGAGGATTATGCGCGGTTTATACGCACAAGACTCCAGCAGGAAGACTACACAACTACCTCCAGCGTATTCCACCCAGTCCCGGACAGGGGGTACAACTATCCCTGGATTGCCGACTTCTATTTCAGGATGTACGAGATAACCGGGGAGAGGCAGTACGCCCTTGACGGATACGGCACGCTGATGGCCCTTTTCAGGCGTTTTGGCTACGGTTTCTACTGCATAGACTATCCGGTCACCCGGAGCCTGAAAGTTCTCTCAGAGGCCGGTTTTGAGCCTTTAAAGGCGCAACTTCTGGAATGCTGGAGGAAGACGGCCGATATCTTCACCGAAAACGGCCTTGATTTCCCTTCCCATGAGGTTAACTACGAGCAGAGCATCGTAGCCCCTGCCGTGCAGTTCCTTTCGGAGATGTACCTTCAGGAAGGTGATGAACGCTATCTTGAAGCGGCCCGGGAAATGATGCCGGCCCTCGGGGCCTTCGCCTTCAGGCAGCCTTCCTACAGGCTCCACGGCATCCCCATCCGCCACTGGGACGGCTGGTGGTTTGGAAAGGACCAGACCTACGGGGACGTGTTCCCGCACTACTGGAGCGTAATATCGGCATCGGCATACCATTATTACTCCCTTGCATCCGGGGAACCTTTTGAATATAAAGAGATCCTTATGGCAAACCTTTCCTCCTTCTGCCCTGACGGAAAGGCCACCTGCGCATACCTCTATCCCCGCCGGATTGACGGAAAACCGGGGAAATATGCCGACGCATACGCAAACGACCAGGACTGGGCCCTGGTCGCTTACCTTGATTTTATCGGTTCATAGCCGCTATCACGGACAGATTCACTTCCCGTAGGGCGGCCTCGTCCATTTTCACTATCTCACGGTCATAGGTCATAAGGCCGTTCACCTCTCCTTCAACATCCGTCGTCTGGGTGTAAATGCCTGCTGCACAGCCCTGGCGGATAAGGTCCTTGAGCATCCGGGCATACTCCGTGTACTGGTTCAGGACATCGGCCGAACTCTCATAGCGGATATAGCCCCAGTTGCCGTCCTCGTTCCAGAGGTGGCCCTTCACGGGGAAGCCTATACCTCCGTATTCTCCCATAGCGTTCACCTGGTCCTCCTCCATAAAGGCGAACTCAGGGTTGGGATAATGGTGGTAGTCGTATATGTCTCCGCAGCCCTTCACGTAGTTGCCGCCGGAAGCCTGGTTCACAAGTCTGGTGGGGTCAAGTTCCCTTGTGAAGGCAACCACCTTTTCATTGTCAAACTGGGCCCAGGCCTCGTTGAAAGGCACCCAGACCACAATTGAGGGGTGGTTTTTGAACTGGCTCACAATCTCTCCCCATTCGTGGTAATAGGTTTCGCGGATATCCTCCGGGGCGTCCCAGAAGGTTCCGTCATAGCCTATGTAATCCCATTTTACGCCGCTGTTGTCTGCAATGCTTGGCATATCCTGCCATACCAGCATTCCAAGGACGTCGCACCAGTAATACCATCTCTCAGGCTCCACCTTCACGTGCTTACGTATCATATTGAATCCGAAGGCCTTGGTCTTCTCTATGTCAAAGCGGAGGGCCTCATCCGTTGGGGCGGTGTAGAGGCCGTCCGGCCACCAGCCCTGGTCCAGGGGACCGAACTGGAAGAGGGGCTTTCCGTTAAGGGCCATCCTTAGATGACCGTCATTGTCACGGCACTTGGAGATTTTCCTGAGGGCGGCGTAACCTTTCACTGAATCCAGAGTCTTTCCGCCCTCCTTGAGGGAGATTGAAAGGTCATAGAGGCGGGGAGAGTCCGGAGTCCAGAGTTCAGGATTTGGAATAGCAAGGACTGCGGGTTCTCCGGGCTTTGCCGTTACCGATACGCCTTCAGAGCACACCTCAACCTCATCTCCGCCATTGGCATTCACCGTTACGGTGACGGTGCCGTCAACTATGTCACTGACGTAGGTATATCCAGTGATATCGGCCTTGGGAACATTTTCCACCCAGACTGTCTGCCAGATGCCGCTGAGGGCGGTATACCATATGCCCTTGGGGTCCAGGACCTGTTTTCCGCGGGGATGGCGGCCGTCGTCGCTGCCGTCAAGGACGCGAAGACGGAGGGTCTGCTTCCCGGAAGGCTTCAGGTAAGGGGTCACGTCAAGGGTAAAGGCCGTATAGCCGCCGGAGTGGCTGCCGGCAAGTTCCCCGTTCACCCAAACCTCGGCCTCATTATCCACGGCGCCAAAGTGAAGGAGGGTCTTCTCTCCCTTTTTCCAACTGAAGGAGGTCTCATACCAGAGGGCGTCCTCCGGGGTAACCTTCCTTCCTACGCCTGAAAGGGCCGATTCCGGAGCAAACGGCACCAGGATCTTGCCCTGGAACTGCTCCGGGGCGGGTTCACCGGCGGGAACAATTGCATAATCCCACAGCCCGTTGAGGTTTTTCCACTTCCCTTCCCTCACCATTGAAGGACGGGGGTATTCAGGAAGCGGGGAAGAAGGGTTGACATCCTGTGCCCAGCGGGTCATGATATGGCCTTCCACGGGCTTCCAGGAGGGTTTTTTGGAACAGGACACGGGGACCACGAGAGCCGCCGCCATAAGAAGTATTCTTTTCATCCTAGAAGTATGTAACGGTGGTACCGGAAACTGCGCTGAGGAGTTTGTTTGCAAGGGAGGACACGCCAAAGCGATACAGGTCCTTGTTCATCCAGGAATCTCCAAGGACGGTTTTGCCGATGGTCCAGTAGCACACTGCGTCAAGGGCCGATGCAATGCCGCCGGCGGCCTTGAAGCCAACCTTCACGCCTGTAGCCTCATAGTATTTCTTGATGCACTCGCACATCACCCAGGCGGCGACGGGAGTTGCGTTAACCTTTACCTTGCCGGTAGAGGTCTTGATGAAATCCGCGCCGTTTTCCATTGCAAGGAAGGAGGCGTCGGCAATGAGTTCCGGAGTGGCCAGAAGGCCGGTCTCAAGGATCACCTTCAGGACTACGGGACGGCCCAGTTCCTTGGCAACGCGGTCTATGCACTCGCGGGAAGCCTTGATCTCAGCGCCTGCGGTCTCATAGTCCCCTGCCAGGAAACTGTTGAGGGCAAGGACTATGTCAATTTCATCGGCGCCGCCGCGCACTGCAAGTTCAATTTCCTGGAGTTTCACCTCAATCCAACTCTGGGATGTGGGGAAGCAGCCGGCAACGGTGGTTACGTGGAGGGCGGGGTCCTTGCGGGTTTCGGCCACTACGTGACCAAGGTTTGGATACACGCACACTGATGCGGGGAGCGGCCAGCCGGGGAATGCGGCGGGGATGCCGTTCACCTTCTCCACCATCTTCCTTACGGAAGCGGGGGTGTCGTCAGAGGAAAGGGTGGTCTGGTCCATAATGCCGAAGCAGGCCTTGTAAAGATCCTCGGAGGCAATGTTCTCAAGGTTCTGGGCAATAAGGGCAAGTTGGCGGTCGATGGCCTCTTTGTCCGGCGTATAGCCGTATTTTGCGGAAAGTGACATAGTTTTATGCTTTAATTAGTAGTTTATATCCTTCATCTATAAGCGGCTGCACAAGGGATAACATCTCATCGTAGGAGTACTTCCCAAGGCCTTTCATAGGGGTTTCGCGGTCTATGGTGTACACCTGGATCTCACGGGGCCTGATGCGCCTCACTATCTCCATCCATCCCTGAACCCAGTCTCCTGTAGACCAGCCGGGGCCTTTCAGGAACATTGTCTGGAGGATGAAATTCCCTTCAAAGCGGACCATCCATTCCACAATCCTGGAAACGTGATAATCCCCCACCGGACGGTTGACAAGTGCCACCTGGGCGTCTGTTGGAGCATCCAGTTTGAGGATGGGATTGTCCACCTTCCTCAGGGCCTCGAAGATTCCTGGCTCACCGCAGCGGGTGGCGTTGGTAAGGACAGAAACCTTTGCGGCGGGATAGTATCTGTCACGGAGCCTGAGGGTAATGTCTATTATGGCGGCGAATTCCGGATTGAGAGTGGGCTCTCCGTCTCCGGAGAAAGTTATGGAATCTATGGGAGTTCCGGCATCAAGGCAGGCGGAAAGTTTTGCCTGAAGGGCCTCCTCAACGTCATGTGCCGATGGAATTGTACGGTCATTAAGCCCGTCCTTATTCCAGCCGCACTCGCAGTAGATGCAGTCAAAGTTACACACCTTTCCCTCCCTTGGAAGAAGGTTTATCCCAAGGGAACTTCCCAGCCTGCGGCTGAAGATGGGGCCGAAAACAGTGTCTTCCCTTAGCATAGGCGTGTGGATTTATTGTTTACAATACGTACAACTCCGGGCTTTTTGCCAGGCTCAAGGGTGCCGATGCGGTCCTGGAGACCAAGGAAGCGGGCGCCGTTAAGGCAGGCCCAGGTGAGAAGTTCCTGCATGGGAACGTCAAAGGCACGCCTCAGGCACTCAATCTCATCTATCATTGACAACTGGTCATTGGAAGACAGGGAATCAGTGCCTATGCATATGGGAATACCGCTCTCCCTCATCACGGGGATGGGAGGAAGGACGCAGTGGATGAACAGGTTCGAAAGAGGGCACACGGCAATGTAGGGGTGCAGGAGCACCTCACGGGCGCGGGCGGCGCCTTCAGGTGTAAGGCAGCACTCGTGGACAAGGAGGACGTTTCCGGGAACGGGAGCAGGCACGGCGGCCGTCACCCTTTCAAGGAAGTACTCCAGGGAACTTGTACCCGTGACGGGAGGCGTAGGGATGCCGTTTCTCACGCGGTTGTCCCACATAGGGCCGCGGCCGTAACGCATCATTTCCTCCTCCTCATCAGACTCTTCTGAGTGGAAGGAAAGGAAGCCGCTCCTGAGCCCCGCGGCCGATGAAGCCGTCACAAGTTCCGGGCTCATAGTGTAGCAGGAATGGGGCGTAGGGGCAGCGTCAAGGCCGTATGAAGCGGCCTTTTCCTGCAAAGAGGTGACATACGCCATAACGGAGTCACACTCCCCGGGGACAGCCCCGAACACCTCCAGGAAACTGCGGGTGTACATAGGGTGGGACGCCTTTACCTCAAAGGAGTCGGCGCAGTTGGAAATATCGGCCATAGCCTGAACTCCGGAAGCCCACATTGAGTCCATAGCCTCTTTGAGGGCCGATATCTTCTCCTCCATTGAGGAAGTGTCCCTCAGTTCATTTATCTGGTCTATGAAGCCTGCCATGCCCGTTCCTTTACGGAAGAGGCCCTTCATATAGGAGAGTTCAACGTGGCAGTGGGCGTTTACAAAGCCGGGGCAGATGATCCCCTCATCTACGGGGCCGTCGGCATGGCCTACCGCCAGGATGGTGCCGTCCGGGGCAACATCTACATAGCCGTTTTCTATGGGATCATCGGCAAGGGTGTAAACTGTGCGGGCCGTGTATCTCATAGGGAATCCTTTTGAACCGAAAGGGTATCGGCCACTGCCGTGGTATCGGCCTTGACCTCAACCGTATCCCTTAAGAAAATGAGCGAATCCCTGGGGATGAGTTTCATGGAATCAATTTCCTTGTGCATATAGGCGGAATCCCCTTCAAAACGGATTTTGAGGGTATCTACGGGCCTTACGCGGGGCTTTGGGAACTTGGTGGTGTCTATCTTCTTGCCGTAGATGGAAAGCATCTTCTGACGCCACTGCTCAAGCGCAACCTCGTTTCTTACAACCTTGAGTTCCTTCTCTATGCGCTCTGCCACGTTACCCATTATCTTCTCCATCTTCTCCGGCTCTGCCAGGTATTCGTGGAGGCTGTACAGGTAATCGTCGGTGTCATAGCCCCTGGATTCAAGGATGCCTTCGTAGACAAGGGATGTATCGGCCATCTGCTTCAGGGTGCGGTCCTGCTTTATCATCTGGTCCTGGATGAACATCTCATAGAAGATCTCCTCCATATCACGCCTGGATATCTTCTTTGGGCCGCAGGCCTGAAAGGCCAGCAGCGCAGTAAGGAACACAAGGATGATATGACGGAAGCGGGGCATCTCTTACCTCAGGACGGCTCCGAAATCTGTCTTGAGGGCGTCCAGAACCCTTTCCATAGTCTTTTCCACCTCAATGTCCGTGAGAGTGCGCTCGGGGTCCTGAAGCACGAAGTTAAGGGCGTACTGCTTGCGGCCGGCGGGAATCTTTTCCCCGCGGTAGACGTCAAAGAGGGTGACGCTCTTGATGAGTTTCTTGCCTGCGCGTATGGCCGATTTCCTTACGCCCTCATAGGGAACAGACTCGTCCAGAAGGATTGCAAGGTCTCTTCTCACCTCAGGGAACTTGGGCAGTTCCTTGAAGGAGAACTTGTCTCTCTTTACAAGGGTGAAGAAGACCTCCCAGTTTATCTCTGCGGCAAAGACGGGCTGCTTGATGCCGAAGCGCTTTGCTAGCACGGGGTTAATTGTGCCAACGGTTGCAAGGAGCACGGGCTCACGGCCGGGAAGGCTGTAGGTGATGCCTTCGGCAAAGATATCAGAAGGCGCAGAGCCGGAGATGAGGGTGGAGACATCCACACGGTAGCGGGCCATAAGGGCCTCCACGTAGCCTTTGAGTTCAAAGAAATTGGACTTCTGGGCAGGATTTCTCCAGACTTTGTCCGGGGTGCCGGTAAGGAAGAGGGAGAAGCAGCGGTGCTCCTCGTAGCCCTCAAGGGTGGTGCCGTCCTTTTCCGGAAGCCTCTGGTATACGGAACCGTACTCGAAGAACTTCAGGGCCGATGCCTGGCGGTTGAGGTTATATGCCACAACCTCAAGGCCGCTGAGGAGCAGCGTCTGGCGCATCACGTTGAGATCACTGCTCAGAGGGTTCACAATGTGGACGCAGCGCTCTGCGGGATAAGTCTCAAGTTTGGTGTAGTAGTCCTCCTTGGTGAGGGAGTTATTCATAGTTTCCGTGAAGCCGTTGGCTGCAAGGAAGTTGGAGATGTTGTTGCGGATGGCCTCAGGGTCCGGCTGGACGCTGGGCTGGACGCTCATCTTCAGAGTCTGGGGAAGTTCTATGTTGTTGTACCCGTAGATGCGGAGGATCTCCTCTACTACGTCGCACTCACGGGTAACGTCCACCATATAAGTGGGGGCGGCCACAAGGGCACCGGTGGCCGTTTTTTCCACAAACTGGTAGTTAAGGCCCTGAAGGATCTTCTGGATGGTGCCGTGGCCTATCTTCTTACCTATGAAGTGCTCAATGCGGTTGTAATCCAACTCTATCATTGCGCGGCCGATGGGCCTGGGATAGAACTCACGGACCTTTCCCACAACCTTTCCGCCGGCAACCTCCGTGATTAGGAGGGCGGCGCGCTTTGCGGCGTAAAGGGCGGCCTCGGGGTCTGCGCCACGCTCAAAACGGAAACTTGCGTCTGTGGAAAGAGTCTGGCTCTTGGCGGTCTTGCGGATGCTCACTGGATCGAAGTATGCGCCCTCGATGAACACGTCCACGGTGCTATCGGATACGCCGGAATCTTCACCGCCGAATACGCCTGCAATGCACATGGGGCCGTTGACGTTTGCAATCACAACGTCTGATGCGTGAAGTTTACGCTCAACCCCGTCAAGGGTCCTGATGGGCTCTCCTTCCTCTGCGCGGCGCACTATCACCTTTCCGCCGTCAATCTTTGAGGCGTCGAATGTATGGAGGGGCTGGCCGGTTTCGAAGAGCACGAAGTTGGAGATATCCACCACGTTGTTGATGGGCTTGAGGCCGATGGAAAGGAGCCTGTCCTGCAGCCACTGCGGGCTGGGGGCCACTTTCACGCCCTTCACGGTGATGCCGGTGTAGCGGGGGGCGCCATCGGCCGTGAGAACCTCCACGGGGATGGACTCCCCTTCCCCCTCCTTGAAGGCTTCCACCGAAGGAAGGGTAAGATCGGCCTCAATTCCCTTACTGAAAAGGTATGCGTAAAGGTCCCTTGCAACGCCTATATGGGAGGCGGCGTCTATGCGGTTTGCGGTGATCTCATACTCAATCACGGACTCATCCTTGAGGCCCAGGTATTCCTTGGCGGGAACGCCTACGGGGGCGTTTTCAGGGAGTACCATAATGCCGTCGTGGCTGGTGCCTATTCCAAGTTCATCCTCAGCGCAGATCATTCCGAAACTCTCCACGCCGCGGATCTTGGACTTCTTGATCTTGAAGTCTCCGGGGAGGACGGTGCCAAGGCGGGCAAAGAGAACCTTCTGGCCTGCAGCCACGTTGGGAGCGCCGCATACTACGGTAAGGGGCTCCGGGGAGCCGTCGTTGACGGTGGTGATGTGAAGGTGATCTGAGTCCGGGTGAGGGTCACAGGTAAGAACCTCCGCCACCACAACGCCCTTGAGGCCGCCTTCAACCACTTCCTTGGTTTCAACGCTGTCCACCTCTATGCCTATTGATGTCATAGCCTCAGCCACCTGCTCCGGGGTGAGGTCACACTTAAGATACTCTTTGAGCCAATCGTAACTTAATTTCATTTCATGAAAAAAAATGTAAACGTTACCCCCTCCCGAAACCCCTCCCCTCGGGGGAGGGACTTGAAGAGGTAATAGTTTATGTTATTGTATATCTTCCAATTTAAACAAATCTTCTAATAGTCTACAAAGTTACATTTTTCCTCACGGAAAAACAACTGCCGGAATCCATAGAAAATGAGTATCTTTGCAAACTCAAAATGATTTGATATGGGTATTTTCGCAAACGGCGTCAAAAAAACCAACCTTGGCTTCTTCCAGAAGCTGGGAAGGGCTTTCACCGCAAAGTCCACCATAAACGACGATGTCCTTGATGCCCTGGAGGAAGCCCTCCTTGGCTCCGATATGGGCGTAGAGACAACCCTCAAACTCCTTGACAATATCCAGGACCGCGTAGAGAAGGATAAATACGTGGACATGCAGGAGCTCACCGCCCTTATCCGGGATGAAATCGCAAACCTTATGGGAGATGATGCTCCCGTGCAGCCCTTTGATTTCACCAAAAAGCCGTATGTGGTCCTTGTCGTGGGCGTAAACGGCGTTGGCAAGACAACAACCATCGGCAAACTTGCCTCAATGCTCAGGAAGCAGGGCAAGAAGGTTGTGATAGGTGCGGCCGATACCTTCCGTGCCGCAGCCGTGGACCAGCTTTGCGTATGGGCAGAGAGGGCCGGGGCAGATATAGTGAAGCAGGCAATGGGCGCAGACCCCGCCTCCGTGGCCTTCGACACAGTCAAGAGCGCTGTTGCCAAAGATGCCGATGTAGTGCTCATAGATACCGCCGGCCGCCTCCACAACAGGGTGGACCTTATGAACGAACTTACCAAAATACGCAACGTCATCCGCCGCGTAGTACCTGACGCTCCTCACGAGGTCCTTCTGGTACTTGACGGCTCTACCGGCCAGAATGCCTTTATCCAGGCCAGGGAATTCTCCAAGGCCACGGACGTCACTGCAATGGCCATCACAAAACTGGACGGCAGCGCCAAGGGCGGCGTTGTTGTGGGCATAGCCGACACCTACAAGTTCCCTATCAAGTTTGTGGGAATAGGTGAAGGCATAGAGGACCTGAAGGTCTTTGATAAAAAGGCGTTTGTAGAAGATCTTTTCAAGCCTGAGGACATTGCCGGTGGGGCGTAAGTAATTGAGACGCAATGAGATACAAAAAGTTCTGGTAGAATTTTTTCTACCAGAACTTTTTATAACATGTTAATACTCAGTCCGTTAAACTACACCACCAGGGGAGAAACGGAGAGAGTGGGGAAAACTTACTTCTTTGCGAAGAAGTCCTTCTCCTTACCTTCCTCAACCAGCTGCTCTACGAAAACGTAGGCACCGGTCTTAGGGCTCTTTTCCATGCGGATAACCTTCACCATGTGCTTTGCACCGGCCTTAGCGTCGAAGGTTGCAACTGCTTTTTTTGCCATAGTTTAGATCTCCTATTGATTACTTGATTTCACGGTGAAGAGTAACTTTCTTGAGGTAGGGGTTGTACTTCATACGCTCAAGACGGTCCGGGGTGTTCTTCTTGTTCTTGGTGGTGATGTAACGGGACATACCGGGAACACCGCTGGCTTTCTGCTCTGTGCACTCCAGGATGACCTGCACCCTGTTTCCTTTCTGTTTCTTTGCCATAATTTTACAGGATTAAAGGGTTAAACAAGGCTTACGTATCCTTTCTCCTGGGCGGCCTTCAGAGTTGCGTCGAGACCGTTTTTCTCGATGATACGCATACCCTTGGTGGTCACTTTAAGAGTGATGAAACGCTGCTCGGCCTCTGACCAGAACTTCTTGGTCTTGAGGTTGAGGGAGAAGTCGCGCTTGGTGCGCAGCTTGGAATGGGCAACGTTGTTGCCGATCATTCTCTTCCTACCGGTTATCTGACAAACCTTTGACATAATATTTTACTTTTTTTATTGTTATACAAGTTTTAAAAAGCGCTTCCAGCGGATGTTCTTGGGGAAGCGGCGGCTTCCGTCCGTTGAGAGCCAGATGATGGCGGGCCTTCCAACAATGTGGTCTTCCGGAACAAAACCCCAGTAACGGGAGTCCAGGGAGTTATGTCGGTTGTCACCCATCATAAAGTAGTAGTCCTGCTTGAATGTGTAGTCCGTGGCGGGTTCTCCGTTAATGAGGATCTGGGAATCCAGCACTTCAAGGCTGTTGTGCTCATAATCCCGGATAATCCGTTCATAGAGGGGCAGATTCTCAAGGCTCAACTCAACCGTGGCACCTTTCTCAGGTATCCAGAGGGGGCCGAAATAGTCGGAGGTCCAGCGCGTTTTCCCGGTGAAGGGGAAGATTGCTGTTTCCGCTCCGGAGGAAGGATAGGTTTCAAGGTTTGGAACCACTTCCACCACACTTCCCATTTCCTTTACCTTTTCAAGACTCTTTTCCGTCAGGGGCATCGCCGGATAACCGGGAAGTTTGGGATCGAAATGAAGTTCCTGAAGGTTGAGTCCCATCTGGTCCAGTTTGGCCGGATTGATGCGGGAGCCGCTTGTAACTACTTTATATGTGAGTTGTCGTCCGGGGTAATCCGGTTCCTTCACTCCGTTCACCCATACAAATCCGTCCTTTACTTCCAGCGTGTCTCCGTGAACGGCTACACAGCGCTTTACGTAATGGTCCTTCTTGTCTGAAGGCCGGACTATGATGGGGCCGAACTCCTTGATTGTCGCTTCCCTGCCGATAACGCGTACCCAGGAATGGTAATCGTCTGCGGGACGGCGGGTAAGGACAGTGTCTCCGTTGGGGAACCCGAATACTACTACATCGCCCCTTTTCACTTCACCAAAGCCCTTGAGCCTGCGGTACTTGTTCTGGATGAGAGTTGAATAACTCTCCTTCCCGAAAGCACGGTTGTGCGTAAAGGGTATTGTGAGCGGGGTCTGGGGGACCCTGGGGCCGTAGGCGAGCTTTGACACGAAGAGATGGTCTCCTGTGTACAGGGTGCTCTCCATGGACGAGGAAGGAATCTTGAAGGCCTGGAAGAAGAAAATATTGATGAAAGTTACAACCACTACGGCAAAGATGATGGCGTCAAGCCAGTCCAGCCAGAAGTTGTGCTTTTCCCCGGGCGCGTACTCTTTCTTCCAGAAGAGCCACTTGACCTTCTTTGTAATTATAAGGTCAAAGATGATACCCAGGCCGATAAGGAACCAATAGTTTCCGAGCCAGATCACCCAGGCAAGGTAAAGTGCCGACCAGAAGCCCAGCCGTACCCACTTGTTTTGGATGACGTCCTTCCAACTCACGGCGCAAAGACTACTTTACAGAGTTCACAATAGCCTCAAAAGCCTGAGGGTTGTTCATTGCGAGGTCTGCCAGAACTTTGCGGTTGAGGCCGATGTTCTGCTTTGCGAGACGACCCATAAGCTGGGAGTAGGTGAGACCGTACTGACGGGCAGCGGCGTTGATACGCTGTATCCAGAGGGAACGGAATTCACGCTTCTTGGCTTTACGGTCACGATAAGCGTAGGTAAGTCCTTTCTCGTAGGTGTTCTTTGCTACGGTCCAGACGTTCTTCCTGGAGAGGAAGTTGCCGCGGGTCCTTGAGAGGATCTTCTTGCGGCGTGCCCTTGAGGCAACAGAATTAACTGATCTAGGCATTTTTAATTAAATTTTTGGAGGCAGTGGCCGATACTTTTCCGGCGCTTTTTCTTAGGACTGCGTTCCAGTTAAACAATAAACTACAGGACCAAAAGTTCTTTTACACGACCGTAATCGTCCTTCTCAAGGATTGCGAAGTGATCAAGGTTACGTTTCTGTTTCTTGGTCTTCTTGGTGAGGATGTGGCTGTGATAAGCGTGCTTCCTCTTGATCTTTCCCGATCCGGTAAGCGTGAAACGCTTTTTGGCACCGGAGTTGGTTTTAAGCTTTGCCATTGTGTTAAACAATTTTTAATTATACATAGAGTAGCCTTACGGCCTACTTTTTCTTGATAGGAGCAAGCATCATCGTCATACGTTTGCCTTCCAGGGTGGGCATACTCTCCGGGCGTCCGTATTCTTCAAGTTCCACTGCAAAACGGAGAAGTTGTTTCTCTCCCTGTTCTGCGAACTGGATGGAACGGCCGCGGAAGAAGATTGATGCCTTCACCTTTGAGCCTTCCTGGAGGAACTCCTGGGCGTGTTTGAGCTTGAACTGGAAATCATGCTCATCCGTGTTGGGACCGAAACGTATTTCTTTGATAACTATCTTGGCTGCGTTGGCCTTCATCTCCTTGGCGCGCTTACGCTGCTGATACAGGTATTTCTGGTAATCCAGAATCTTGCATACGGGAGGGTCTGCCTTGGCGCTGATCTCTACCAGGTCCAGTTCCAGTTCCTGGGCCAGTGCAAGTGCCTTGGTGAAAGGATAGATACCCTGTTCAGGGATATTGTCACCCACCAGACGCACCTGGGATGCGGTTATTTCACGGTTAATCCTGAGGGCGAATTCGTCCTTGGAATTACCCCCCTGCTGTTGCTGGGGCTTTTTCTTCAGACCCGAGGGCCTGGGTTTGAAAGGCGTAGCGATAGTTATGCTCCTTTAAAAGTTAAACTTACTGGGCCAGTTCTTCTGCCACAGCCTTGCGGACATATTCCACAAACTGAGGCACGCTCATGGAACCCTGGTCCTCGGCTCCACGGCGTACAGATACAGATTCCTCTGCCTGTTCTTTCTCTCCTACGATGACAAGTAGCGGCACTCTCATAAGGGACGTTTCACGGATTCTCTTACCCAGTGTCTCGTTCCTGTCGTCAATAGAGGCGCGAATTTCGGAATTATTTAGCAGATTTACAACTTTTTTTGCATAATCTGCATATTTTTCGCTCACGGGCAGCACTTTAACCTGGTCCGGGTGCAGCCAGAGAGGCAGATGACCGGCGGTATGCTCAAGCAGGACTGCAACAAAGCGCTCCAGTGAACCGAAGGGTGCGCGGTGAATCATGACAGGCCTCTTGCGGGAGCCGTCGGAATCCACGTACTCAAGTTCAAAGCGCTCCGGGAGGTTGTAGTCCACCTGGATGGTTCCAAGCTGCCAGCTGCGGCCGATGGCGTCCTTCACCATGAAGTCAAGTTTGGGGCCGTAGAAGGCTGCCTCACCGGTTTCCACAACGTAAGGAAGGCCCTTCTTCTTGGCGGCGTCGATGATACCCTGCTCCGCCTTGTTCCAATTCTCATCAGAGCCGATATACTTTGAAGGGTTCTTGGGATCACGGAGTGAAACCTGGGCGGTGAACTTATCGAACTTCAGGGTCTTGAACACGTAGAGGATAAGGTCTATGACCTTTTCAAACTCTTCCTGGAGCTGGTCCTGACGGCAGAAAAGGTGGGCGTCGTCCTGGGTGAAGGAACGAACGCGGGTAAGTCCGTGGAGTTCACCTGACTGCTCATAGCGATACACCGTACCGAACTCTGCAAAGCGCAGGGGAAGGTCACGGTAGGAGCGCGGGGCGCTGCGGAAAATCTCGCAGTGGTGAGGGCAGTTCATGGGCTTCAGGAGATACTCCTCCCCTTCCTGAGGGGTGTGGATGGGCTGGAAGGAATCCTTTCCGTACTTGGCGTAGTGGCCGGAAGTGACGTAAAGGTCCTTGGCGCCGATATGGGGAGTTACCACGGGAAGGTAACCGTATTCTGCCTGCTTCTTTGCAAGGAATGACTGAAGGGTATTGCGGAGAGCGGCGCCGCGAGGCAGCCACAGGGGAAGGCCTGCGCCAACCCTCTGGGAGAAGGTGAAGAGTTCCATCTCCTTGCCGATCTTGCGGTGGTCACGCTTCTTGGCCTCTTCCAGAACCTGGAGGTACTCCGTAAGCATACTTGCCTTAGGGAAGGTGATGCCGTAGATGCGGGTAAGTTGCTGGCGGGTTTCGTCTCCCCTCCAGTATGCGCCTGCAAGGGAGAGCACCTTGACGGCCTTGATCACCTCTGTGTTGCGGAGGTGAGGACCGCGGCAAAGGTCTGTGAAATGACCGTTGGTGTAATAGGTGATGGTGCCGTCCTCAAGTTCGGAGATGAGTTCTTGCTTGTACTGGTCGCCTTTTTCGGTGAAGTACTTCATTGCATCGGCCTTGGAAACCTCAATGCGGCGGAAGTCTTCCTTGCCGCGTGCAAGTTCCAGCATCTTGTTCTCAATGGCCTTGAAGTCTGCATCGGTGAGGGTGCGGCCGTTCATATCTACATCGTAGTAGAAGCCATTTTCAATTGCGGGGCCGATACCGAACTTCACGCCCGGGAACAGGGCCTCCAGGGCTTCTGCCATAAGGTGGGACGATGAATGCCAGAACACCTTCTTGGCTTCGTCGTCTTCCCACTTGAGGAGGCGGATCTCCACGTCCTCCGTTATGGGACGCATCACGTCTATGGTTGTTCCGCGGGATGTCTCCGGCTCATCCGGGCGCTTTATATTCACTGCCAGAATCTGCTCTGCAAGACGCGGGCTTATACTCATTGCCACGTCATAACCGGTCACGCCAGCCTCATACTGACGGACACTTCCATCCGGGAACTTAATGTTGATCATAATTCTTAGTTAGTTTTTAGCCTACAAAGATAGCAAAAATAATTGGAATATAGTTTTCATTAAAAATACGTATCTTTGTAAGTTATATGAAAGCAGACAATACAGTCATATGGAATGAATCGGCCAAAGCGGGGCTGCTCTTCGGGGCGGTGTCCGTGGCGTGCCTGGTACTGAAGGAACTGGCGGCCCTGAGCGGCAGCAATTTCCTTATCCAGGCGGCGGCAATCGTCCTCTGGGCGGTGGAATTCTTCGGGTGCATCCTCCTTATGAAGGAGGTAATGCTCCGATTCCGTGACAAGTTTGAGGGCGTAAAGATTGAGGATACGTATAAGTTAGGCCGAAGAGCGGCGCTTCTTAGCGGCCTCATCCTTGCATCGGCCCAGGCGTTTATCATAATGAAAATGCCCGCAGAGGCCATTGACACCATGGTAGACCAGATGATGAGCGGAATGCAGCTCCTCTCCTCTGACCGTGACGCCGTGGAAGGCGCAATGGATAAACTTCCGCTCCTTACCTTCATTTTCCAGTGGCTGTACTGCTTCCTTTACGGCAGTATCCTCGCATCAATTATGTCCCGCTATATCTTCCTTCAGAAACTCTTCGGAGGCTTTCCTCCAAAGGAAGATAATGAGGATAACTCTCCAGAAGAACAATAACCCAGTTATGGACCTTTCTATAATCATACCCCTTTACAATGAGGCCGATTCCCTCCCGGAACTGAAGGCCTGGATAGAGAAGGCGCTTGAAGGCTTCACCTATGAGATTATCTTTGTGGACGACGGCTCCACGGATGGGTCTTGGCGCGTCATTCAGGAGATGGCCGATCATGTCGGCCATGACGGTACCACCGTCACCCCCGGCTTGACCGGGGGTCCCGTCCGTGGCATCAGGTTCCGCCGCAACTACGGAAAATCGGCCGCCCTATATGAAGGCTTCGCCGCCGCGGAAGGGGATATTGTAGTGACTATGGATGCCGATCTTCAGGATTCCCCGGAGGAAATCCCTGAGATGGTCCGTATGATCCGTGAAGAGGGCTATGACCTTGTTTCAGGCTGGAAGAAAAAGCGTAAGGACAACGCCCTTACAAAGAACCTTCCTTCCAAACTCTACAACTGGACCGCCCGTAAGGTCACCGGCATCAAACTCCACGATATGAACTGCGGCCTTAAGGCTTATCGGAAGGAGGTTGTAAAGAATATAGAGGTATACGGTGAGATGCACCGCTACATCCCTTATCTGGCAAAGAATGCCGGGTTTACAAGGATTGGAGAAAAGCCCGTCCATCACCAGAAACGAAAGTACGGCAAGTCCAAATTTGGGATGAGCCGCTTTGTGAACGGCCTTCTGGACCTTATGAGCCTTTGGTTCCTGTCACGCTTCGGGGGTAAGCCGATGCACTTCTTTGGCACCAGCGGTATCCTGATGTTCCTGGTGGGCTTTGTGATGACAGTCTGGATCATCGCTGCCAAACTCTATCACCAGGCAAACGGCCTTAAGTTCCGCGCCGTCACGGACCAGCCCCTTTTCTACCTTGCCCTTGTTGCCGTCATCCTTGGCGTAATGCTCTTCCTTGCCGGCTTCCTTGGTGAAATGGTCTCCCGCAGTTCCACCGAGCGCAACAATTACCAGATTAAAGAAAGGTACCCGTTGAATGTATAGTGCTGAATATTAGCCTATTACGCAAAAACCCCTATGTAAATATGCATAGGGGTTTTATTGTAACCAATTGTTAATGAACTAATTGCATTCGACGCGAAAATAAGGTTTTGGGCGCAGCCCAAAACGAAGATAGCCGGGCGCTTTCGCGTCCGGCTATCCAAAAAACCGCAGCGACTTACTCTCCCAACTGGTAGGTCAGTACCATCAGCGCGACTGAGCTTAACTTCTCTGTTCGGAATGGGAAGAGGTGGTTCCTCAGTGC
>ONOQ01000017.1 GCA_900319485.1 uncultured Bacteroidales bacterium
CATCACCTTGTTCTGTTTGGCGGTATATACTTCCCGGACTTCATCTCCCAATCCTCCGCCGCAGGGAAGCATCTTTTCCAACGGAAGCCAGCCCTTGAATTCTTCCCGGGCTTCCATGGAGAAAATACGGGTATATCCCCAGTCCCCCTCCTTTTTTGTAATGGTAAGCGGGATTGGATTGTTGCGTGGCCCGGTCCAATACAGCAGACGGGCCTTTTTGTCAAATTCTTTGTATCCCGGTTTTGGGGAACAGGTTATATTCACAACCACAGGAGAGCCATCTGACGGCTCCTTGTGCATCTGAACGGGGTCATAGGTGATATACTTCTCAGCGCTTCCGCAGGAAGCAACCACCGTGGCTACAAATGCCAGGATAAAAGTCTTTATATGCTTACTCATATTTGTAATTTATCGTATACAAAGGTGATGATTTTTGTTTAGTATAACAAACATTTTGAGGCTTTTTGCCTAAAACCCCAAACAATCATCACCCGCCGAATGGAAAAAACAGCATTCAACTAAATAGCGCGCTGAATTTTTCAAGGCGCTTCATCACCTTGAACACCAGCCAGTCCGGGAAATGGCGGAAAAATGGAATGGAGAGATGATTGATAAGCCCCGGCATACAGGTTTTCTTCTTCCTGAACATCCTCTTGAGGGCCTTTGAAGCCAGTTTTTCCGGCGGAAGGCTTATGCCAAGGCGCACAAACAGGCGGCGAAGCCTTGGCGACAGCCCGTACAGCCCCGTATCCACGGCTCCGGGAGTTGCCACGGTTACGCCCACGCCCATCGGCCTGAATTCATACCATATGGATTTTGAAAAACTGTAGATATACGTCTTTGTGGCTATGTATGTGTGGATTCCGGGATATTCCATCCACCTGCACAGGGAAGACATATTGAGAATATATCCGCTCCCCCTTCTGCACATATCGGCCCCGAAGAGGCGGCAAAGGCCGGTCATGGTCACAACGTGGAGCATAACCATAGCCTCAATCTTCTCCGGAGGGGTTGCGCAGAGGGCGTCGAAGAAGAAAAAGCCGGCGTTGTTGATGAGGATGTCTATTGTGAGGCCCTCCTTTGCGGCATAATCGTAGACCGTGCGGGCAGCATCCTCCCTGGCAAGGTCACAGTAGAAAGGCCAGGTCCTGACGCCATATGATTGGCTTATCTCCTTTGCGGCGGCGTCCAGTTCTTTCTCCTGATTGGAGACCATCAGGATGTCACAGGAATAATCCCTTGCGAGAATGATTGAATACTGAAGGCCGATCCCGCTGCTTGCCCCCGTCACCAGAGCCGTCATAATAAGTCGTTAAGTAAGGAAAGAATCTGTGACGGGGCTATCCAGAGGCCGATTCCAAGGGTTGAGGATATCTTGGAGACGGAGTCCGTGAAAAAAGGCGCGGCACCCCAGAAGTGCGGAGAAAGGACTCCGGGGATCTGCCGGAAGTTCTCCACGCGGGAATCCACTGTAAGACCGTGATTCTCAAGGAAACGCAGGAGGTTCTCAGTATTTACCACGGGGACCACGTCATCGGCCTTGTTGTGAACCAGGGTAATGTTTTCATTGAGCCAGGGCGCCCACCCGCGGCAGAGGCGTTCACTGTCCATCGCCTTAAGGAACTTCCTGGAAATCTCGCTGTCCGGATCCAGAAGATCCGGGGTCACAAGGTCACAGAGACTGGTTGTCCCTATCAGTTCCCTAAGTTTGGGCGCGTTATAATCCCCGGATAAAAACCACTGGTCTATATTGCCGAGAAGGGGCTCCTTGAACATCTTTTCCAGCGGGATGCCCAGTTTATAGAACTCGTTATACGCCAGCAGCACGCTTATTACGGTATCCGGCATGGAGGCCGTTCCGGATGAGACCAGATAACGGTATGTGGCCGATACATCAAACAGCCCGCCGCCGGCAAATGTGCGGGTAAATCGGATCTCCGGGTGCTTCTGGGTGGCAATCTTAAGCGCCGCAACTGCCACCTGCCCGCCCTGGGAATAACCAAGGTTGAAGATAACCTCATCCCAGGAATAGCCCATATCGGCAAGAAGTGTCCTGGCGGCAATGAGGGCGTCAATGCTGGCTTCACCGTTTGTATCGGCAAGGCCGTAAGCCTGATGCTTTCCCGCCGTTGCGCCAAACCCGTAATAATCGGCCGATATTGAAATGAGCCCGCTTCCCACCATCATCTTCTGGACGGTAAGTTCACCTTGGGAGGGGCTTTCGTCGTTGACATAGATGGTAATGTGATTGTAGAGGAAAAGGCCCCTGGCAGGCTGCTCCGGGGTTATTTCATCACCTATCACTATGGCTCCCGACAGAGTTACCGGCTTACCGTAAGGGTCCCTGGACGGGTATTCGAAATTGTATGCCGTACACTTGGCATCATCGTACCTTACGGTGTCCGTGATGCGGGCCGGCGGGAGTTCCTGCACCTTTCCTTCCTCCTCGGGCGTAACAGGATTGGCGCGGCTACATGAAACCGCGCCAATTAAAACAAGTGCAAATTTTAGAAACCTCTTCACTACAGGGTTTTCACAATCTGGTCAAGAGGCTTTCTCTCCGAGTGAAGTTCAGTGGGATTTCCTGCTCCTTCTGCGGGATGGCCGATTGCGAGGAGGGCGTAGATGCCGTGACCCTGGGTTTCGGGAAGGGCTTCGCGCACCTTGCTGGGATTGAAGTCCCATATCCACATATTGGCAAGGCCCGCATCCGTTGCCGTAAGCATAAGATGGGTAAGGAGGATGGCGGCGTCTGTCTTGGCGGCATTCACGCCGTCGCTTTCACGTACCCAGGCCTCTTCATTGCGGCAGCCCACGATAAGCACAACGGGAGCGCCGTAGCAGGGGTGAACCGTGTGGAGGCGCGCCAGGGCTTCCTCGCTCTTGACAACCCAGATACGGGTGGGCTGGTTGTTCCCCGCCGACGGAGCCAGGCGCCCGGCCTCAAGGATCATCTGAAGTTTTGACTCCTGAACCGGATAAGTGCTGAACGAGTGGCAGGAATACCGGCTTTCCAGGATCTGCATAAAGGCGTCGGAGCCGTAATGGTACTTTGTGATTTTGTTCTCCACGTCAGAGAAGGCTGCGCGGTTCATTGTTTTGTTAACGTCGAAAATCCGACTCAGTAGACTCTTCTTTGCCATATGCTTTAGTGTATTGATTATCCGTTTGCAAATATACTTTTTTAGAGATAGAAATCAAAACGCGCTATTTGAACAGCGCCTTCACAAGGGCGGGGATATCGGCCACTTTCACTATCTCAATGCCTTCAGGCTTTGTGTCAAAGTGGGTGTACGAACTCACGAAAATCCTCTTGAATCCCAGTCTGGCAGCCTCTACGGCGCGCCTTGCGGCTTGGGAGACGGGCCTGATTTCTCCGCTTAGGCCCACTTCCCCGGCAAAGCATACATCGGCCTTTATAGGATAGTCGAAGTTGGAGGAAAGGACGGCGCAGATGACGGCAAGGTCTGCGGCGGGGTCAGTGATCCTGAGGCCGCCGGCCATATTGAGGAACACGTCCTTCTGGCCAAGTTTAAAGCCCGCACGGCGCTCCAGCACCGCCAGAAGCATATTGAGGCGCCTGACGTCAAAGCCTGTAGCGCTGCGCTGGGCGGTTCCGTAGACGGCGCTTGACACAAGGGCCTGGACCTCGAAGAGGAAGGGCCTGTTGCCGTCCAGCATTGCCGATATGGCCGTGCCGGAAAGGCCTTCCTGATGCATGGGGATGAGCATCTCGGAGGGGTTTGCAACCTCCCGGAGGCCGGTGCCGGTCATTTCAAAGACAGCAAGTTCAGAGGTGCTTCCAAAGCGGTTTTTGATGCTGCGGAGAACGCGATAAGCCCCGCGGTTTTCTCCCTCGAACTGCAGCACAACGTCTACAATGTGCTCCAGGATCTTGGGGCCCGCGATGGTGCCTTCCTTTGTTATATGGCCGATAAGTATGACGGGGATGCCGGAGCCTTTGGCAAACCTTAAGAGCTGCGCGGCAACCTCCTTGATCTGGCTCACGCTGCCGGCGGTGGAGTCCACTGTTTGGCAGTACATTGTCTGGACGGAGTCCACTATCATAAGGTCCGGAGCGGTCTCCTGGGCCTGTTTCAGGATCTCCGCCATATCCGTCTCACTGTATATAAGGCAGTTGGTGCAGTCTCCGCCAAGTCTGTCGGCCCTCATCTTCACCTGCTTTACGGACTCCTCTCCGGTGACGTAGAGGGTTTTAAGATCCGGCCTTTTTAGGGGAAGTTGCAGGGAAAGGGTACTTTTGCCGATACCGGGCTCTCCGCCCATCAGCACCAGGCTTCCCTTCACGATGCCGCCGCCAAGAAGGCGGTCCACCTCCGGGCTTCCAAGGGACACGCGGTCTTCAACGGCCGTGGAGACGTCCTTGAGGGGCATTGGCTTTGCGCCCGCGCCGGGGACGCTCACAGAGGCCTTTTTGCCAGTTACCACTTCCTTTTCCACCATAGTGTTCCACTCCCCGCAGGCGGGGCAGCGCCCCATCCACTTGGAGTACTCGTTTCCGCAATTTGAGCAGAACCACAGAGTCTTTGTCTTGCTTGCTGTAGCCATACAGACACAAATATACAAAAAATCCCGGGGCTTTCGCTCCGGGATTTAGTTTTTGAAGGTGAAGCTTACTTCTTGATAGCCTCAACAGCTGCATCTGCGGCGGCGTTGATACCCTCAACAGCCTTCTCAGTAGCGGCGTCCTTAACGGCCTCAACTGCCTCGTTGGCAGCAGCCTCAACGGCGTTCTTTTCTTCGCAGCACTCGGTCTTTGCTTCCTCTGCGGGAGCGGCCTCGGCCTTCTTGTTTGCGTTGTTACCGCAAGCAACTGCAGCAGCCATAAGGGCTACGATAGCAGCAGACATAAATACTTTCTTCATAGTAGTAATGATAATTTAAAGTTAACTTTGGTGTGTTTTATACACTACTGGCCGCAAAATTATAATTAAATTTTTTAAAATCAAAGGTTTTTTTTAGAAATGTGCCCCGGGTACAATATTTGCGGCTGAATTCCGCTGTATGAAAAAGACAGATCTCACATCCAAGGACTTAGTCAAGTACGAGGGTAATTACTCAGAGGCCGCATTCTGGGAAAAAGTGAAGAAGATAGCCTCCAAGGCCGGGGTTAAAACAATTTATTACGCGCTGGTGCTGTATTACACACTTACGGACCCTTCAACCCCCGCCAAATACAAGGCTGTCATTATGGGAGCCCTGGGATATTTCATCCTTCCTTTCGATTTGTTACCTGATCTTATCCCGTTCGCCGGTCTGGCCGACGACTGGGCGGCGCTGGTGGCGGCGGTGGCTTATGTTGCATCGGCCATAACCCCTTCCATCAAAGAAAAGGCCCGCGCCAAGGTAACTTCCTGGTTCGGGCACGTGGAGGATTCATCGCTTGGGGATCTTCGCTAGTCTTTGAGGATAAGGGCCGATGCCCATACCTCGCAGCCTTCGGATCTGCCTACAAAGCCTAATTTCTCAGTGGTGGTGGCCTTTATGGACACTCGGTCGGCCGTTACGCCAAGGATTGGCGCAAGGGTTCCACGCATTGTGCCTATGTGCGGGGCCAGTTTGGGCCTCTGGAGGGCTATGGTAATGTCCACGTTGCCAACTTTGTAGCCCTTGGTGTGGATGAGGTCCACTACCTTTCTGAGGAGGATCTTGCTGTCCACGCCCTTCCATTCATCGGAAGTGTCCGGGAAAAGATGGCCGATATCCCCCAGCGCCAGACACCCCAGCAGGGCGTCGCAGAGCGCGTGAATGGCCACATCCCCGTCTGAGTGTGCCACAAAGCCGTTTTCCGAAGGGATCTGCACGCCGCCAAGCCACATCTGGAGCCCCGGCGCTATTGCGTGCACGTCATATCCGTTTCCTACTCTTATATCCATAGATGCAAAGTTACGCCTTTTCATTGATATTCCAACGCACCCCGCTATTGTTCTCCCCTGGCGGTGGAGCTCAGAATGCTGGTTATCAGGTGGTTGCGAGAGTTTCTACCAGAACTAATTCTAGTAGACACCTTTGTAACAACCTGATTTATAATCACTTAACCTCCACCGGGCGATTGGCCTCTAGAACGCGTAGATGACAATGTAGAACATCATCACGGCGGTGCAGATGAGTTTGGCGCCGGTTCCAAAGATAAAGCCCAGGAATGCTCCAAAGGCCGATTTCAGCGATGTTCCGGTATCTTTTCCTGCAAATACAAGTTCTGCAATGAATGCTCCAAGAAGGGACCCGAAGATCATCCCGATAGGAGGATAGATAAGGCCCACAAAAAGGCCGGCTATTGCACCCCAGCCCCCGTATTTACTGCCTCCGGTGAGTTTTGTGAAATATGCCGGGACAATGTAATCCAGGATGCTGATTACAATCACAATACCTAGCCACACTAGGAGCATTGTTGTAGAGAGTGGTTCTCCGGCGGCATTGGTGCCTGAGCCCCAGATGTAAAGGAGCAGCATGCCAAACCAACTGAGGGGCGGCCCCGGAAGGCCCGGAGCCACGCTGCCCACTATTCCTACTACGCCAAGAATGATGGCGGCTATTGCAATAAACGTTTCCATAGCACAAAAATATTCATTATCTTTGATGAAACAAAAAACGTGCAGAAACTATGTTTGCAAAGGAAGTTTATGTAAGAAGGCGTGAAACGCTGCTTCAGAAAATGCGTGAGGCCGGGCAGAGCGGTCTTATTCTTTTTATAGGTAACGCAGAGGCCCCCGCCCAGTACAGGGACAATTGCTATAAATGGCGTCAGGACAGCACCTGGCTGTATTATTTTGGTCTGGACGAGCCCAATATGGCAGCAGTCCTCAGCATAGATTCCGGCAACCAGGGCATCTTTGCAAACGACGTTGACATTGACGATATTATCTGGATGGGACCACAGGAATCCGTTGCTTCAAAGGCCGCCTCGGTTGGTATTCTGAAGACCGCCCCTTATGACAATCTGGCAGGATGGTTAAAGGAAAACGTCAAAGGCCGCACCATACATATCATCCCTCCGTCCAGGTATTACAACACCCTTAAACTTATGGAACTTCTTGGCTGCGCACGCGTAGACAAGAGGGTGTCAGAAGCCCTTGTGAAGGCAATAGTATCCCAGCGCCTTGTCAAGGAAGACATAGAGATAGCCGCCATTGACGACGCCTGCGCCCTTGGTTATGAGATGCATTCCGTGGGCCGGGATTCAATCAAAGCCGGTATCCTGGAGCAGGAAATTGTGGGTAAGATGGAAGGCGTAACCCTTTCAAAGGGCTGGGGCGTTTCCTTCCCCACCATCCTTACCCAGCATGGAGAAACCCTTCACAACCACCTTCATGACAAGATTATCGAGCCCGGAAAACTTATGGTCATTGATGCCGGTGCAGAGAGTAATCTCCACTACGCATCGGATTTCACCCGCACGTATCCAACTTCCGGAAAGTTCACTGCCAAGCAGAGGGATGTATACCAGATTGTATACGAATGCAATGAACTGGCATTCAGCCTCACAAAGCCCGGAACAACTTACCGTGACGTCCACCTTGCCGTAGCACGCAAGATGCTGGACGGCCTCCAGGCCCTGGACCTGGTCCACGGAGACCTTGACGAGATGGTAGCCTGCGGCATTGCAGGCCTGTTCCAGCCTCACGGCCTTGGCCACAATATGGGCCTTGACGTCCATGATATGGAGGACCTCGGAGAGAATCTGGTGGGGTATGATCCGGACCAGAAGCGTGCAAAACAGCTCGGACTAGGCTCACTCCGTATGGCCCGCCGCCTCGTCCCCGGCCACGTAATCACCGATGAACCAGGCATTTACTTCATTCCCGCCCTCATAGAAAAGTTCAAGAAGGAAGGCCTTGGAAAGGACTTTGTGAACTACGCTAAACTGGAAGGCTACTATGACTTTGGCGGCATCCGCCTGGAAGACGACGTCCTTGTAACTCCCACCGGCGCCCGCCGCCTTGGTCCCAAGCGTCTCCCCATTGCTCCGGACGATGTTGAGGCCGCAATGGCTAAATAGTTTTGGTGGAGGTTAAATAGCTGTCAGTCAAATCATTACAAAAGTTTCTACCAGAACTTTTTCTGGTAGAAACTTTTGTAAACGCCTGACAGTAAACACATTAAGCCCCACCGCCAGGGGAGAACGATTAGTGGAGAGGGTTATTTCCGGATGATTTCAACCTCGCCGCGGAGGCCCAGTTTGATGATCTGGGAGGCGCGGCCGGTGCTCTGGGTGTCCACGGACGGGGGCACCACAAAAGCCACCGCGTCCTTGATCTCCTGGGGAATCTCGGAGAAGCGCTGCGGGGTAGGTTCACCGGAGATATTGGCCGATGTACTCACCAGCGGACGGCCCAGTTTGTAGGCAACCTGCTTGCACCAATCGGCCATAGGGATACGTATACCCACGGTTCCGTCCTCTGCCACGGCGTTCCAGGCAAGGTGCCAGCGGTCCCCGGGCTCTTCCGGTTTTCCGGCGATGGCGGCGGGGTAGATGATGGTCATGGGTGCGTCGTTCACCTCCACAAGGTCTACGGCGATGGAAGGGATCTGCTTCACGTATTTTGCCACCATGTCAAGGTCACTGGCAAGGAGCACCAGGGACTTTGAATCCGGGCGGCGCTTTATCTCAAAAATCTTTGCAACCGCTGCGGGATTTGTAGCGTCGCAGCCAAGGCCCCATACGGTGTCTGTAGGGTAAAGGATGGTGCCGCCTTCACGGAGTACGCGGAGGGCCTCACCTAGAATTTCTTCCGGCTTCATTGAACTGTACTATTACTGGATAATGGTCTGAAAAATTCACCTTTTCTATGCGGTAACTCACCGCCTGAAGGTCTTTGGGGTAGAGGATGTAGTCAAGCCTCAGGAGCGGCCACAGGGCGCTGTAAGTGGCCCCGAAGCCCTTCCCCGCCCTCATAAAACTGTCCCTCCGGCCGCGGATGAGGCGGAAGTAGGTGTAGGAAAGAGGGGTGTCGTTGAAATCACCCGCCACAATTGAATGGACGGGGGCGGAGTCTATGCCCTTAAGGACTTTTGCAACTTGCCTGGGACGCTCCGTTATGGAACGGCGGAGTTTACGCTCGGTCTCCTCAACGTCCCTTTTCACAATACCTGGCAGGGAAATGTTGTAACTCTCAAAGTGGCAGTTGTATACGCGGAGGGTGGCGCTGTCAAGGGGGATATCGGCCCAGAGAGCCATATTGGTGGACTTTTCAAAGTCTTCCTTCCCTTTGGCCGATGCCTTCCTACGCGTCAGTGTCACGTTTCCCGCGCGCCAGTTCTTGCCGGTGAGCATATAGTATTCCGCCTTGTAGCCCGGGAAATGCCTTCTGAGCCAACTTTCTATGGAAATGCTCTCAGGGAGGTAGAATTCCTGAAGGCAGATTATGTCCGCGTCAAGGGAGTTTACATAAGCGGCAACGTCTTCTGCAAGGGACAGGCGGTCGGCGTCTTTGGGGCCGTGCCTGAAGAGCCCCACATTATATGATACAACGGTGAGAGTGGGCTCAGGGGCATCTTTCGGGGCCGATATCTGGAAGTATCGGCCTGCAAAGAACAGCGACGGAAGAAGCGCCAGGGCAAGCACCAGACGCGTCCTTGAGCGCCGTACAAGGGCTATCACAAAAAGAATCAGCGTTGCGGGAAGCGCCACCGGATAGATAAGGCCGAAAAGGGTGAAGAACCAGGCCTTTTCCGGCGGAACCACGATGGAGAGATACCCAAGCACAAGGAGCGCCGTCAGCACCAGGGCCACGGTGCCGAACGAAAGGCTGGTAAACCAGTTGCGCTTTTTCCTTGGTTTCTGCTTTGCCATCAGTATCTGTAGAGATTACCGCGCTTTTTCCAGTAAAGGATGGTGAGCCAGCCAAAAAGGGCGCCGCCAAGGTGGGCAAAGTGCGCAACGCCCATCTGCGTGCCGGTAATTCCGGTAAGGAGTTCTATGCCGATAAAGATTATCACCATCCACTTGGCATCCAGCGTGACGGGAGGGAAAATAAGCGTCATCCGGGCCTGCGGATACAGCATTGCGAAGGCCACAAGCACTCCATAAACGGCACCTGAGGCGCCCAGGACGTGGGGTATGCTGTTGTAGATGTACAGAGGGTTGGTGCCGGGGTATTCCTTAAGCAACTGCTGCACCTGGAGAAATTCCACTCCGGTGTGAAGCGCCACGGCGCCAAAGCCCGTGATAGCGTAGAGGATTAGGAATCTCTTTGTGCCAAGCACCCGCTCCACAACCATACCGAACATCACAAGGGTGTACATATTGAAGAATATGTGGAAGAAGCCGTCGTGCATAAACATATGCGTGAGAGGCTGCCACCAGCGGAAGTCCGTGGCAAGCGGGAACGCCATAGCGAACGTGCCCTTCATAAACACGGGGTTTATGAGCGTTGCCACAAACATTATCACGTTAACGTAAAGAAGATTACGTGTTACGGGAGGTATATTTTCCTGGAATCTTGCCATTATTGGAATTTCTTTTCTAGTTCTTCCGAGCCCACAATTGAGATGATCTTCTTGCCGGAAGGAGTGTATTCGGGGTTGTCGCTCTGCAGAAGTGCGTCCACAAGACGCTGGGCTTCAAGCGGGGAAGTGAGTTTATCGCCGCCTGCAGCGCCCAGGAGGGCGAATTTCCCTGCCATTGCCTGCTCCATCACTCCGGGAAGGGAGGCTGAATCGTCGGAGAGGATGAGAAGGAGGTTTCCAACCATTTCCTCCGCTTTTCCTGGCTCTGCGCTGTAGCCTTCCGGGACACCGTTCACAACCACGCTGTCAGGGCCGAAGGGCGCTATGTCAAAGCCCAGTTTCCGAAGAGTTTCGCCGTGGGCGTCTATGGTGAGGCGGCCTTCCACGCCAACTGTTACCGTGACGGGGAAAAGGGCCTGCTGGGACACGTGGGAATCGGCCGTAAGGGCCTTCAGGAAGCGGTCGAAAAAGAGACGCTCCCGCGCCCTGCGGACGTGCACCACCATAAGCCCCGTGGCGCTTTGCGTAAGGATGTACTTCCCCTGGACCACAAGGATCTGCTGGGTGGGAAGGGTGCGGTTTTCAAACAGCGCGCCGTAGTTCTGGGACTTCTCCACGTGGGAGGAGTAGGGACCCCCGATCACGCCGGGGGTGACGGTGCCCGTGCCGGGGCCGTACACGTCATGCCCGGCCTGACCGGGCATCTCGCTGAAGGGGTCGTAGTCCGGATCCAGCCCCACCGTAGGGGTGCTGGAAGGGGTATATTCCCTGAAACTTGTGCCGATAACCGGCATCTCCCGGGCCTCCGGATTGTCAAAGTCTATGTTGCCGGCGATGCTGGAGCGGCCCATAGCCTCCTTCACGGCGGCAAAGACGGTCTGGAAGAGAAGTTGGTCTTCCTCAAACTTTATCTCCGCCTTTGTGGGGTGGATGTTCACGTCTATGCTGGCGGGGTCCACGTCAATGTAGAGGAAGTATGAGGGGGTTGTACCCTCCGGAATCAGGTTCTCGTAGGCCTTCATCACGGCCTTGTGGAGGTAGGGGCTGCGGAAATATCGGCCGTTGACAAAGAAAAACTGGTTCCCGAGGGTCTTTTTGGCGCTTTCCGGGCGGCCGGCGTATCCGCGGAGGGAGGCGATGGTTGTATCGGCCTCAATATCCACAATGTCACCTACGATTGCGGGCCCCAGGAGGTCCTGGATGCGGAATTTGAAACTTTTTGCGGGCTTTACCACGTGGATGTCCCGGCCGTTGTGGGTGAGGGTGAAGCCTATGTCCGGACGGGTGAGGGCCACCCTCTGGAATTCCTCAACTATGTGCCTTAACTCTACGTTGTCACTTTTCAGGAACTTCCGGCGGGCGGGGATGTTGAAAAAGAGGTTTCTCACCGCGATATTTGTGCCGATGGGGCAGGACACTTCCCTTGTTCCCTTGTTCTCGGAGGCCGACATCTGCACTTCCACGCCGGATTCCTGATCAGGGGTGCGGGTGCGGAGGGTTACATCGGCCACGGCGGCTATTGAGGCCAGGGCCTCTCCCCTGAAACCGAAGGTAAGGATGTGGTGGAGGTCCTCCGGGGTGGCGAGTTTACTGGTGGCGTGGCGCTCGAAGCACAGCACTGCGTCGTCAGGATTCATTCCGCTGCCGTTGTCTATCACCTGGATGAGGGTGCGGCCGGCGTCCGTCACGGACACCTTTACGTCAGTTGCTCCCGCATCTACCGCATTCTCCATCAGTTCCTTAACCACCGAGGCCGGTCTCTGGACCACCTCCCCGGCAGCAATCATATCGGCAATATTTTTTGGTAATATCTTTAATTCCATATTATCAAATGTTCCAGGTCCCTACGTTGATTACCGAGGGTGGCCATAGGTTTTGGAGGGTATGGGACCCTACACTTTTACAAAAGTTCAAAGAATTTGGCCATAAAAATGAGGACTGCCACAATGAGGATCAGAGTAATGATGGTGATGACAGTGTGGGCGGTGCGCATATCGGAACGGGTTTTCATATAGTTTCCGTTGCGGAAGGCGCCGCGGATGCTGCTGCCGGGGACGTAGGAGCCGTCCTTCCTGGCGGCGTCATTGCTGCCGTCAACATCTCCGAACATCGCTTTTCTCTGTTCCTCCTCAGGATCATAGTAGCGGGGCTTGTAATTGAAAACCCTGTGCGGCTGATTCCCGAAGAATCCGAAATTGAAGAGACTGGCCATAACTAATTCTTTCTTTAACTTACAAAAATACCATTTTTTTGGCGGGTTTGCAACTGCGGGGCTTCCGC
The DNA here is from genome assembly GCA_900319485.1 of uncultured Bacteroidales bacterium. Lineage (GTDB taxonomy): Bacteria > Bacteroidota > Bacteroidia > Bacteroidales > UBA932 > Cryptobacteroides. The sequence continues at coordinate 12,751 of ONOQ01000017.1, forward strand.
GCCCATCGGCCCCCTTACGCTTCTCCCCTTGCGGTGGAAGCCAACGTGCTTGCTATCAGTTAGTTACAGATTCTTCTACCAGAAAAAGTCCTGGTAGAAACTCTTGTAACCGCCTATGTATCAAGAATTTAGCCCCCACCCGCCTCGGCGGGGTTTTTTATCTTTGCACCTATGATACGTGAACTCACAGATTTACTGCTGCCGCGGGAGTGCATCGTATGCGGCAGAAGGCTTGGAGCAAGGGAGGAGCAACTGTGCATCTGGTGCGCAGCGGACCTTCCCCTTACCTACACGTGGGAACAGCCCCACAACATTATGGCCGACCGCTTCAACGCCACGCTGGAGCGGATAAGGGCTCCTGATGAGAAGATGGAGTACTCCTATGCGGCCTCGCTTCTCTACTACCACAACGAGAACCCCTACAAGCGTATCCCTCAGGCGCTTAAGTACGGCGGGAACATTGCGGCGGGCCGATGGTTCGCCTCTCTTCTTGGGACGGAACTCTCCGGAGTGCAGCACTTCAAGGACGTGGATACGGTTATCCCCGTGCCCCTTCACTGGCGGCGGAAGTTCAGCCGCGGGTACAATCAGGCGGAGGTTATTGCGGCGGAACTGGCCAGGGCGCTGGGAGCCAATCTTCGGACGGACGTGCTGAAAAGGGGCCGGAGCACCCACACCCAGACCACCCTGGATGCCAACGAGCGGCTCCGGAACATCAGCGGCGCCTTCAAGGTGAGGCACAGGATTCCTGCAGGGCACATCCTGGTGGTGGACGACACCTTCACCACCGGCGCAACGCTTTCCGAGTGCTGGATAACACTACGGAGAGCCCTGGGGCCCTCCGTAAGGATATCGGTTGCAACGCTTGCAATGGTGGAAGCCTAGGCCTTCAGCGCGCGCATGGCGTTGAGGACGGCAAGGACCGTGACGCCTACATCGGCAAAAACGGCCATCCACATAGTTGCAAGGCCCAAAGTGGCAAGTACTAGCACAAGGACTTTTATGCCGATTGCAAACCAGATGTTCTCCTTGGCGATGCGTATTGTGCGGCGGGCGATGCCTATTGCGGTGGCAATCTTGGAGGGTTTGTCGTCCATCAGCACCACGTCTGCGGCCTCGATGGCGGCGTCGGAGCCAAGGGCACCCATCGCGATGCCTACATCGGCCCTGGTGAGGACGGGGGCGTCGTTGATGCCGTCGCCCACAAACGCCAGCGGGCCGTCGGGAAGGAGCGCCTCAACGCGGGAGACTTTGTCGGCGGGGAGAAGTTCCGCGTGGTACCTGTCCAGTTTCAGGGCCGATGCCACCGCTGCCGCCACGCTCTCCTGGTCTCCGGTAAGCATCACCGTCTCCTGAACGCCGGCAGTCTTCAAGGCCTCTATGGCGCTGGCGGAATCGGCCTTTATGCGGTCTGAGATGACTATGTGCCCGGCGTAGACACCGTCTATGGCCACGTGGATGATGGTGCCGCTGTGATGACAGGGGTGCCAGGCGGCGCCTTCGGCCTCCATAAGCTGGCTGTTGCCGACGGCTATCTTCCTGCCGTTCACAACGGCCCTTACTCCGTGGCCGGCGGTTTCCTCTATGGAGCCAACCTCGCAGTCATCGGCCTCATCCGGATAGGCGTTCCTCAGGGCCATCGCGATGGGATGGGTGGAATGGCGCTCCACGTGGGCGGCCAGATGCAGAAGTTCCTTGCTGTCAATCACTTCCGGATGAACGGCAGTGACTTCAAAGACTCCTTCGGTGAGAGTGCCGGTCTTGTCAAATACTACGGTTTTTACCCGCGCGAGGGTGTCCATAAGGTTGGAGCCCTTGATGAGTATACCCTTACGGGACGCTCCGCCAAGGCCGCCGAAGAAGGTGAGCGGCACGGAGATCACAAGGGCGCACGGGCAGGAAACCACCAGGAACAGGAGGCCCCTGTAGATCCAGGTGACCCATTCTCCGGTGATGAGGCCGGGAATGACGGCCACCAGCACCGCCAGTGCTACCACTATCGGCGTATAGATGCGGGCAAACTTGGTGATGAAACTCTCGCTGCGGGACTTGCTCTCGGCGGCGTTCTCCACAAGGTCCAGGATCTTTGTGGCGGTGGACTCCCCAAATGCCTTGGTGGTCTTAACGCGCAGTACGCCATTTAGGTTCACGCAGCCGGAAAGGATTTCGTCATCCGGGCCGATAGACCGCGGTACGCTCTCCCCCGTAAGCGCCACGGTATCAAGGCTTGAAGTGCCCTCAAGCACAACACCGTCCATCGGCACTTTTTCTCCCGGCTGGATTAGGATGATCTCCCCCGGGGTGACTTCCTCCGGCTTCACCACTGTCAGTTTGCCGTCCCTCTCCACGCGGGCGCTGTCCGGGCGGATGTCCATAAGGTGCTCGATGGACTTCCGGCTCCGGCCCTCGGCCATCTCCTCAAAGAGTTCTCCCACCTGGAAGAACAACATCACAAACACGGCCTCCGGGAACTGTGATTCCGCCCCGGGCATAAAGCCGATAGCCAGGGCGCCAAGAGTGGCGATGCTCATAAGGAAATCCTCGCTGAGCGCCTCCCCGTGAAGGAGTCCCTCGGCCGCTTCCTTGAGGGTGTCCCAACCCACAATCAGGTAAGGCACAAGGAAAATGAGAAGATGCTGCCAGGTTGCCCAGGAGGGGGTGTTACGTTCAATGAGCCAGGCTGCAACAAGAAGCACCGAGGCCACTATGATCTTGATGAGGCGGCCGTTGCCCTCTTCTTCCCCATGGTGGTGATGATGATGCTCGTGACCGCCTTGGTGATGCTCTTCGTGGCAGTCACAGTGGTGATTGTGGTGGTGCTCTCCGTGCTCTTCGTGGTGCACGTGGCTCTCGCACTCGCGGTCGTGATGATGCTCTTCGTGGGCTTCGTGGTGCACGTGGCTCTCGCACTCGCGGTCGTGATGATGCTCTTCGTGGGCTTCGTGGTGCACATGGCACTCACTGTCGTTGTCTGTATGATGAAGTTTTTCCATATCTGGTGTGTTTTTCTGATGCAAAGGTACTGGAAGGTTTCTGCAACCCGGTTGCAAATGTCACGGGGCCAAAGACGTCGCAGGTCCCACGCCGAAGTGTCGCAGGTCAAATGCCAAAGTGTCGCAGGTCAAATGCCAAAGTGTCGCAGGTCTGCAAAAAACGCCGGACCTGCGACGTTATTTTGCTCCTAAGGCCGATATACGTCGCAGGTGACGCCAAAAACACAGACCTGCGACGTTATGGGCCACCACCTGCAACGGTACCACCTCCGCAGAGGTTTCAGGGCAATGACTTACACGTTTTTGGCGTTATTTGTGCGTTTCATTGCCCATGTGGTCAATGAGTTACACGTTTTCGGCCGTTTTTGTGCGTTTCATTGCCCCAAGAAGCGGAGAGGAAGCGTTGGTGTCAAAACCTATAGCCGCCCGCGGCTTCATGAGCGGGAGGGGCCCAGAGCCGGCGCGAAGCGCGGGCTAATGGGAGGGACGAAGTGAGCGAAGCGAACGAAGGGTTTTGACACCAATGCTTTCCGTAGCGTGATGGGGCAAACCTGTAGCCGCCCGCGGGTCTGGAGTATGCTTCCCGTAGCGTGATGGGGGCAAATGGTTTTGCCGCAAGTGGCTCGGGGATGTGCTTCCTGCTGGCGGGCAGTTACGGGGTGGAGGCTAAACAATTGGTAGACAGGCGGTTATGAGGGTGTCTGGGATTACCGGTAATACCAAAAGATCCCACAAGTGACTGAGTAACAGCACGTTAAACCCCACCGCATCGGCATTACCATAGTGGGGAACGGGGAGGGGAAAACTTTTAACCCGGTGCGGGGATGAACGGCAGCAGCAAAATCCCCTTGTGGCATAGCAATAAAATTGCTATATTTGTAATCCTATGATGAGTGTACTGGGAATATTTAGTTTTTTGAGTTTCGGGTGGGCGGATATCCTGGATATCCTGATGGTGGCCCTCATCATCTTTTTCCTCATCAGAAGCATCAGAAAGGACTCCGGTATCCTCAACATAGTTCTCATCCTGGCGGTGCTGCTCATTCTGCAGGCGCTGGTGAAAGCCCTCAATATGAGGATGATGAGCGCACTCCTGGGGGCACTCCTGGATGTGGGTGTGCTTGCCATCATCATACTGTTCCAGCCGGAAATCCGTCACCTCCTCAACCGCGTGGCCGTTCAGTCCGGCCTGTCCAGAAGGAGCGGTGAAATCTTTAACAAACTGATGGGCATAAAGGAGGAATCCATGGGCTCGCAGTCTGTTGTGGAACTCTCGGAGGCCGTGAGGGCTATGGCCGCAGAGAAAACCGGCGCCCTCATAGTGCTTCAGCACAAGAGTGACCTGGATGAGTACAAAGCCACCGGAGATGCCTTTGAAGCGGAGATTAACCGCCGCCTCATTATGAACATCTTCTTCAAGAACTCTCCCCTGCACGACGGTGCAATGATAATAGTGGGAGACCGCATAGTTGCCGCACGCTGCCAACTCCCCATGACCGCCAGAAGGGACATCCCCGCCCATTACGGGATGAGGCACCGCGCTGCCATCGGCGTAACTGAAGACACTGACGCAGACGTAGTTGTGGTATCTGAGGAAACCGGAAACGTGTCATACGTCCACGGAGGAGAAATCCAGACAATAAAGAATATAGAGGAGTTGAGGTCCATTCTGGCCCACACTCTGTTAGCCAAGGAGGAAGCATAGGAAATGGATCACAGGCTGGAGGCCAAACTTGGCTTTGATAAGGTTAGGGCCGATATAAGCGCCCGCTGCTGCACGGAATACGCATCGGACAGGGTTGGGACGGAGGAATTCTCCACCATCCCGGAGGAAATTCACAGAAGGCATCTTCTCACCGACGAGATGCGCCTTATCCTTATGTTCGAGGACGGCTTCCCCACTTCCGGCTACATAGACGCCATCCCGTTCCTGGAACCTATCGGCAAAAATGCCTCAATAGACCTCCTGTCCCTTGGAAAACTCCGAACACTCCTTGACACCCTCCGGAAGGCCCTCCACTTCTTCCACACCGTCAAGGAAGGCATCTACCCCAACCTCCAGCACATGGCGGCGGGCATCAACGCCCCCGCAGAGGTAATGCAGCGGATAGACTCCATCCTTGACCGCCACGGGGAAATCAAGGACACCGCCAGCGATGAACTCTACAAGATACGCCGCAGCATAAAGGACAAGGAAATTAACGTTTCCAAGCGTATGAACGCCATCCTGAGACAGGCGCAGCAGGAAGGGTTTGCCGATGCCGATGCATCCGTTGCCATAAGGGACGGCAAGATGCTCATACCGGTTTCATCGGCCAAAAAAAGAGCCTTCCAGGGCTTTGTATACGACGAAAGCGCAACGGGAAAGACCACCTTTATGGAGCCCGCGGAGATTGTGGCGCTGCAAAACGAGATATCCGAACTCCACTTTGCCGAAACCCGCGAGATTGCAAAGATCCTCTATGAGTTTGCAGAGTTCCTGAGGCCCTTTGTGCCGGAACTCATTGACGGGGCCCGCCTCCTTGGAGAACTGGATTTCATCATGGCAAAGGCCAATGTTGCCCTCAGTTACATTGCCGGAATGCCGGTTGTGAGTGAGGACGGCGCCCTTAGGCTCCGTAAAGCCCGCCATCCCCTTCTGGAGAAATCCCTGAAACGTGAGAAAAAGGCAATCGTGCCACTCACAATAACCCTCACGCCCCAGAAACGCATCCTCCTTATCTCCGGCCCCAACGCCGGCGGAAAGAGCGTGTGCCTCAAAACCACCGGCCTTCTGCAGTATATGTTCCAGTGGGGAATGCTCATCCCCACATCGGAAACGTCGGAACTGCCGGTATTTGACCGCATAATGGTGTCTATAGGAGACGACCAATCCCTGGAAAACGACCTATCCACCTACAGTTCCTTCCTCACGGACATGAAGGCAATGCTCAGTGTGGCCGATTCCAAGACGCTGGTTCTCATAGATGAGTTTGGCGGCGGAACCGAACCCGCGGCCGGCGGCGCCATCGCGGAAGCCATCCTTCACGAACTCGACACCCGCGGAGCCTATGGCGTAATCACAACCCACTACACCAACCTCAAACTTTATGCATCGGCCGCAGAATCCGGTGTAATAAACGGCGCAATGCAGTTTGACGCCGCCACGGTGGCACCCCTGTTTGTCCTGGAGCAGGGCCTTCCGGGCTCTTCCTTCGCCTTTGAACTGGCCCGAAAGATGGGCCTTCCGGAAACAATAGTGCACGATGCAGAGGAGCGCGCCGGAGAGCAGTTCGTGGGCATTGAGAGAAACCTCCGTAAGATTGCCAGGAGCCGCCGCGCCCTGGATGAGAAACTTTCCAAGATACGCGCAACTGATAAAACCCTCGAGGGCCTCACGGACCGCTATGAGAAGGAACTTGAGGAGATAAAGGAAATGCGCCGCCGCATCCTTGAAGAGGCCCGCGCAGAGGCCGAAAAAATAGTGAAGGAGGCCAATAAACGCGTGGAGGGAACCATCCGCGCCATCAAGGAATCCCAGGCCCAGAAAGAGGAGACAAAGGCGGCCAGGGCAGAACTCCAGGGCTTCCTTGGAGCCCTCGCGGAAGGCACCAGCAAACGGGAAAAGTACATTGACCGTAAACTCAAGGACGTCCAGGACAGAAAGGCCCGTGAAGACGCCCGCAAGAAGCGCCGCGCCGGCGGGGAAACCCTGAAGCAGATGGAGCAGGAGGAGGAGCAGGCCCGCAAGGAAGCCGCCTTCCGCAGCGCCCCCCTCAAGGTTGGGGAGAAGGTACGTATCAAGGAGAACGGGATGGTGGGAGAAGTTTCCAAGGTAAGCACCAAGGCGGTCACGGTAATTGTGGGCAATATCACCACAAAACTACCCCTGGACCGCGTGGAGCGCATTACAGCAAACGAATACAAGGCAGTTGCCAAGGCTCCTGACCAGCGCCCCAGGCAGGTGTATGACACCGCCATAAGGGAGCGTAAGGCCAATTTCTCCACGGAACTTGACGTCCGCGGAGAGCGCGTGACGAACGCCCTGGAAATTGTTATGAAATATGTTGACGATGCCCTTATGTTAGGCGTCCCTTCGGTGCGGATTTTGCACGGAAAAGGAACCGGTGCCCTGAGGGAGGAGATTCAGAAGTACCTGCGCACTGTTCCGGGCGTTGTATCGGCCCAGGACGAGCACGTACAGTTTGGAGGAGCCGGTGTCACCGTGGTAAAATTTGAATGATATGAACGTTCTTAGAACCAGCAAGTTAGGTGAACTTGGAGAGCAGATGGCCTGCGATTTCCTGGAATCCCGAGGCCAGCACATCCTGGACCGCAACTGGCGGGCCGGCCATCTGGAGATAGACATAGTGTCGGAGGGCCCTGACGGCCTTCATTTTGTGGAGGTGAAAACCCGCAAGGCTCCCGTCACCACCACCATCAGTGACCAGGTCAATCCCGTCAAGCAGAAGAGGATATCGGCCGCGGCGCTAAGATACCTGAGCGCCAAGCACCTTTACGGGCAGGAGGTCTTCTTTGACGTCGTTTCCGTCACCGTAGAGCAGCAGGAAACCCTTGTGAGGTACTTCCCTCAGGCCTGGATACCAATGTTTGTATAACTAACCAACCACATAATGAACAGCCACAGATACTGTGTAATAATGGCCGATGGCAGCGGAAACCGCTCCCAGTACGCCCTTACATATAATAGATTCCAGGGCGTAGTGCCGGATGAAAACATCCTGGTGGTAACGCTCGCAAAGTATGCCGATGAAGCCAGAAAGGCTCTCCCTATGCTCCCTCCGGAGAATATCCTAAGGGAACCTTTCGCAAGAAAAACGGCCCCCTGTATGGCCCTGGCGGCATATACCATCCTTCTCCGTGACCCGGAGGCAGTAATTGTTGCCACCCCGTGGGACCTTGTGATCCGGGACGAATCCATGTTTGCAGAAACAGTGAACGACGCCTTCGCGTACGTGGAGGAGCACGATGTCCTGATGACGCTTGGGATTGTCCCTAAATCGGCCGAAGTAAACTTTGGCTACATCCAGGTGAAGGAAGGCCGTAACGCCCATCTGATGGCCGGCCCGCTCAAGGTGAAAACCTTCACTGAAAAGCCCTCACAGGAACTTGCAGAGGTATTTATACGCACCGGAGAGTTCTTCTGGAACAGCGGTATTTTCATCTGGAAGGCCGATACAATTTGCCAGGAACTTGAAAAGTACGTCCCTGAAGTGACGGAACTTTTCCGCGGCTGGAAGGAGCACATCCTGGAGCCCGCCTTCGTGGAAAGGGCCTACAGTGAATGCCCCAAGGTGTCCCTTGACTACGGCGTTATGGAGCACACGGAACGCGCCTGGCTCTATCCCGCCAGGTTTGGATGGGCCGATATAGACAGGATTTAGTAGCCTACCTTAGAATATCGTTCAGAATACTGCTGGCGGCCTCGCGGGCGCCTTCGCCGGGGCCCTGGATAACCAGAGGATAGGGATGGAATGCGCTGCGGACGATGATGGCGTTTTCCGTGCCCCTCAGATAGTATGCGGGATGCTCCGGAGCAACACTCCTTATGCCGATTCCTGCCTCGTAGGACTTACCGTTTTTCCTCAGATATGCAACAAAGCGGAGGCGCTCGCCTTTGGCGCTGGCGGCATCGGCCTTCCTTGCGAGTTCCGGCTCATAGGCTTCAAGGGCAGCGTAGAAGTCCTCTACGGTGCCTTTGAAGGCATCTTCCGGGATTACAGGCTCCACCTTTACATCTTTTTCTTCCAGCCTTACTCCGGCCTCGCGGGAGAGGATGAGAAGTTTACGGAGAGCATCCTTGCCGCCAAGGTCCATACGGGGATCGGCCTCAGTGAGACCGGCTTCCTGGGCACGTCTGACCATGCTTGCAAAGGATTCCCGGCCGGGGAGATAGTCTCCCAGGATCTGGTTTAGGGTGCAGGAGACAACGGCTTCGATGGAGGTAACTTCGTCGGAACTGTTGGCCCCGCGGGAGATGGATTCCAGGATGGGAAGGGCGGCGCCAACCGTGGTTTCATAGCGCAGCGGAACTCCGTTTTCACGGGCGGCGGCGTGCATTGCGGCAAACTCCGGATACGGCACGGCGAAAGAGCGGCGGTTTGATGAAACCACCCCTATTCCGGCCTCCAGAAGGTCTGTATAGCGCTTGTAGAGAGTTTCTGAATCCGTGCAGTCTACAAAGATGGAGCCCTTGGGGGCCAGGTTTATTATGGCGTCAACATAGGAGCCCTGCGTGTTGATAACGGGATGTCCCGTGAGGTCAATTCCGTAGCGCTTGCTGTTGGCCTTTCCAACAATTGTGAGGCGCTTTCCTGTGCGGGCCTCAACGTTCTCTGCGGCGCTCTTTATCATATTGTAAAGGGCGTGGGCAACGGCGCCGTCTCCGGCAATGAAAAGGCCTGTCTCCGCTGTGGGCAGTTCCTGGAAAAACGCCCTGTGAAGGGCCCGGAGGGCCTGCTCAAGCACTTTCTGGCGCACTTTGAGTTCAACACCCGCCTCCGTTTCCTTGATGCTCAGGGCCGATATTCCTTCCTTCAGAAGAGCCTTTTCTGCCCTTGGCAGGCCGTCATCACCCTGGCCCACAACCGTGATTGTATCGGCCTCAGAAGCAACGCCAATCCAGCCTTTAGGGCCATCTTTGCCGATGACGGTGTACTTCCCTTCCGGGGCGAAAGTGTTTTTGATTTCTATGTCTATACCGGCTTCCATTGCGGGGGCCACGGTGGGCGCATAAAGCACTTTGGCACCGTGGGAGGCCATCTGGAGGGCGGCATTGTAGGTCATTGTGGGGATGGTGCGGGCCTGGGGGACCTGCTTGGGGTTGGCGGTCATTATGCCGGGGACGTCGGTCCAGATCTGGAGGGAATGGGCCTTTACGGCGGCGGCATAGAGGGCGGCGCTGAAGTCAGAGCCGCCGCGGCCGAGAGTGCAGACTGTGCCTTCCCCGTCCTGACAGATAAAGCCGGGGGCGATGTAAATCTCTGCGCCTTCTATGGCCTCTTTTATGCGGCTGTATGTCTCCTCCTGATTGTCTTTCACAACCAGTTTCCGGGAGTCAAGCCACTTGGCATTGTAGCCTTCCTGCTTAAGTTTTGCGGCAAGGATAGTTGTGGAAAGAAGTTCACCGAATGTAACCTGCTCATCCTTTGGCGTAACGGCAAGTTCACGGAAAAGGCCGTCTACACGGGCCTGGATTTCTTCACGTTCCTCTCCGGTAAAAAGGCGTTTCACTATGTTCTGGTGGCGTTTTTGCATTTCCTTGATGGCCTTGGGACCGCCGTCAAGGAGGGCATCCGTGCAGCCGCTGATAGCGCTGGAAACCAGAATTACCGTACCCATCTGCGCCTCCTTTTCAACTATATCCAGGACCCTGGACATAGCCGTTGCGCTGGCTACGGAACTGCCACCAAACTTTAAGACCCTGTAACTCATAGCAGCTCTGAAAATTCGTGTACGCCTTTGAGGCCCTCAGTTTTTATTGCGGCCAACACAGCGCCCTTGGCGAAGCCTTCTCGGGAGAAAGCCTCGTGGCGGAACGTGAGTTTGTCACAGCCGGAAGTGAGGGTGAGAGTGTGGATGCCGGGAACTTCGCCTTCACGGATGGAAGTGATCTCTGGCTTTTCACCAAGGCACTTCTCCACTAGTTCACCCATAGATTTTGCCGTTCCGGAAGGGGCGTCCAGTTTGTGGATATGATGGATTTCTTCAATCTCAGGGGTGTAGCCAGCGCCCTTCAGGATTTCCGATGCCTTGGTGATGGCAAGATACAGGGCATTCACGCCAAGGGAGAAGTTGGAAGCGTACACCATAGGGGTGCCGGCGTCCGTGAAAGCCTTGATAACATCGGCCTTGATGTCATTCCAGCCGGTGGTGCCTATAACCGCCGCCTTGAAGTTCTGCGCTATGAACGGGTAGTTCTTCCGAAATGCCTCGGGGGTGGTGAAATCAATGCACACGCACTCCTTTGCCACGTCCCTGGGCGTTGACGTGATGTCCTCGCTGGCCTGGACCAGTTCTATGCCGCGGCTTTGCAGTTCCTTTTCCACCATATGGCCCATCTTGCCATAGCCGCTGATAACTACCTTAATCATTGCGTTTTTGCTATCTGTCTAACTATCAGTTTGTTACAATATTTACTCCCGTCATTTTTACCCGGAGTAAAAGCCATAACTCATTTATTATCAATGTTTTGTAAAAAACGGCACATTTTCACATACTGTTCCACCGCTTTCACAAGGTCCGCTGCAAGGACGTTCTCATTGTTACGGTGAGCCACGGTGATGCTTCCCGGGCCGCAGATGATCTTGTGGCCAAAGCCCGTAAGGTGCGGGGCGTCACTGCCAAACGCCACGGGGGCGCTCTCAAAGCCCGGCAGTGTCACGTACCGCGCCGGCACGTCTCCCCCACGGGCCGTGACCGTGAGCAGGGGCGCAGAGGCCCTTTCCGGAGCATTTGCCCGGACAGGGTTGCGAAGCAACGCGGAGGAAAGGGCCTCAGGCGCCCCTGCCATCCACGTCTGCACAGCCTGGTGCGAAAGGAACGTGGTACGGAAGTACAGCCGGCAGGTGAGTTCCGGTGACAGGATGTTCTGGGGATTGTCAGAGTGCAGAAGGCCGATGTTCCACGTTGTCTCCCCAAGTTCCGGGTCAAGGCCCCATTCTACGGCCTTCAAGGCATTGTAGAACTGGTTAAAGAGTTCTACGGCGCTTGTTCCATACTGCGGATAACCGCTGTGGAACGCCTCGCCGGTAAACTTCAAATCATATGACAGAGTGCCCTTTGCGGCACTGACCATCTTGTTGTCCGTGGGCTCTCCCACAATGAGGAACGGCGCCTCGAAACCCGTTTTGGAAAACGCCTTGGCGCCCCAGGAACCGGTCTCCTCCCCCGCCAGGATGAGCAGCCCGAAGCCCGTGCACCCATTTGCCTCCAACTCCTTGCACGCCGTGTACATTGCAAAGATCTGCCCCTTTGCGTCGCAACTGCCCCGGCCGGAGATGCACAGGCTTTCAATGCGCTCATCAGAGCGCACGGCGGAGGCCGGGTCCGAAGGCTTGTCCTGAGGACTTATAGGCCGGGAGCCGCAGGGGGATAGTAGGGGGGCGGAGCCCCCCTCAAACTTGGGAGGGGCCGGAGCGAGCGTAGCGAGCGGAGTCCCTCCGAAGGGTCCCTCCTCCGAAAACTCCTGTAACTCCGGAAACTCCGGGGCAATATACGGCGGAACAGTGTCCATATGGGTGCAGAAGACCACGCTGGGGGTGCCCCACTTGAGGAAAAGGTTCAGGGTGCCGTCGCCAACTTCCATAAGTTCCTTGGAGGGGGCCTCAAGGTGGTCACTCAGCCACAGTGCCATATCCCGCTCCTTGCCGGAAGTGGAATCTATGCTCAGTATGTCTTTAAACAGTTCCCAGTTCATCGTTTAATGAGATTTCAATGACAGGGGGCATCCAAGCCAGCCGTTACGGAGCAGCACCTGCGCTATCTGGACGGCGTTTGTGGCGGCGCCTTTGCGGATGTTGTCACTGACGCACCAGAGGTTGAGGCCATTCTCCACGGATGTATCCCGGCGGATGCGGCCGACAAATACATCGTCCTTCTCCCATGCCGTTATGGGCATAGGATAGAGGTTGTTTGCGGGGTCATCCTGAATGACAACGCCAGGCATATCGGCCATAAGTTTTACGGCATCCGTCAGTTCAAATGGCCTATGGAACTCCAGGTTCACGCTCTCAGAATGGCCGCCCTTTACGGGGACTCGGACGGTGGTGGCGGAAACGGCGATGGAAGGATCCCTGAGGATCTTCCGGGTTTCGTTCACCATCTTCATCTCCTCCTTGGTGTAGCCATCCGGAAGGAAGGAATCTATGTGGGGAAGGACGTTGAGGTCTATCTGGTGAGGGAATTTGCTACCGGTTCCGCCTGCGCGTTCTGCCTCAAGTTGCTCAATGCCTTTCTGGCCTGCGCCGGTGACGCTCTGGTAGGTGCTTACTACAATTCGCTTGATGCCGTAGGCCTTGTGAAGCGGCGCCAAGGGCAGGACCATCTGGATGGTGGAACAGTTGGGGTTGGCGATGATATAATCCGTGGGTTTCAGGACATCGGCATTGATCTCCGGCACCACCAGCGGCACGGAAGGATCCATACGCCAGTAGGAGGAGTTATCCACCACATAGCAGCCAATCTCCGCAAAACGTGGCGCCAACTGGGCCGATACAGCCCCTCCGGCAGAGAAAATGGCAAGGGCCGGCTTCCGGGCGATGGCGTCACTGGCACTCATAACCGTCCACTCACGCCCCCGGAAAAGGACTTTCTTACCCCAGGAACGTTCCGATGCGACCGGCAACAACTCCGTCACCGGGAACGCGCGTTCCTCTAGAACCTGCAACATCTTTGAGCCAACCAGGCCCGTTGCACCAACTACCGCTACAATCATCTTAATAAGTCTTCAAGGTGAATACTGCCCTCAGTTTTGCTGTCACGGTACTTCACAATCACCGGGCAGTAAAGGTGAACTCCGCTCTCCAGGGGTTTGCCGCCGCGGACGATGGGCTTGGAGCCGCTCACAACCACGGCGTCGGCGGGAACCACTATGCGGCCATCGGCATTTCTCTTTATGAACTCATCCTTTGTAGCATCGTAAATTGCCGTGGATGAGGTAATTATAACGCCGGAAGCAATCACTGCGCCCTCCTGGACTATTGTGCCCTCGTAGATGCCGCAGTTGCCGCCGATGAACGCGCCGTCCTCGATGATTGTGGGAAGCGCGCCGGCGGGTTCAAGTACGCCCCCTATCTGCGTTGAGGCCGATATATGGATGTGCTTTCCAACCTGCGCGCAGGAGCCGATGGTGACGTGGCTGTCAACCATAGTGCCTTCGTCCACATAGGCGCCCACATTGACATACGCCGGGGGCATTATGATGGAGCCGGGGGCCATATAGGCGCCGCGCCGAACGGATGTGCCGCCGGGGACTATGCGGACGCCGTCACTGGCCTTAAACTGCCGCACCGGGAAGGTGTCCTTGTCAAAGAAGGGGAACTGGCCCTGGGACATTTCCCTGATGGCGCCAAGGCGGAAGCCCGCAAGGATGACCTCCTTCACCTCACGGTTTACCTGCCAAACGCCGTCAACTTTCTGGGCCACACGGACTTCACCCTTTTCAAGGGCGTCCATAAGGGCGTTGAATTGCTGAAGAGTGACTTCCATTAGAAAAGTTCTTTCAGGGTTTGCTTTAAAAGGGCCTCTGTGGCATCCGTAGCCTTGACCAGGGGCAGCCTGAGGCTGTTTTCCATAAGGCCCAACTGTGCCATTGCGGCCTTGGCGGGGATGGGGTTGGGCTCCACGAAGAGCGCCTTGAAAAGGGGCTTCAGGCGGGCGTCCATCCGGGTTGCCTCCTCAATCTTACCGGCCTCCAGGGCGTGGATGAAATCGGCCATAGCAGACGGGAAGACGTTTGAAGCCACGGAGATGACGCCATCGGCACCTTGCTTCATAAGTTCAAGGGTGTCTTCGTCGTTGCCGGAAAGGAGTTTGAAGCCTTCCGGGCGGCCTGCCATGATCCTCAGGCTCTGCTCAATCTTGCCGGAGGCTTCCTTTATGCCGATTATATTTGGCACGTCCTTAGCCAGGGCAAGCACGGTTTCGGGCTCAATGTTTGAGCCGGTGCGGCCGGGGACGTTGTAGAGCACAATTGGCTTTTCCGTTGCACCTGCCACGGCCTTGAAATACTCATACATACCCCTCTGGGGCGGCTTGTTGTAGAAAGGAACAACCACCAGGAAGGCATCGGCATCCTGAAGGAGGCGGATGTTGTCAAGGGTGCCCTTCACTGAGTTGGAACCCACGCCGGCCATAACGGGACGGCCCTTAGCGTGCTGAAGCGTCACCTCCAGGACCTGGAGTTTCTCAGATTCAGAGAGCGTGGGAGTTTCACCTGTGGTCCCAAGGGGAACCAGGAAATCTATGCCGGTTTCTACCTGCCAGTCTACCGTGGCGGCAAAGGACTCATAGTCCACTTCCCCACCCTTGAACGGGGTGAGAAGCGCGGTGCCGCAGCCGTGTAAGTCAAGTGCTTTCATACAAGATACAAAAATACAAAAAATCCCCGGAATAATATGAGCATCGGCAACACAACCCGGACAAAAATTGCTAACTTTGCACCTATGGATTATGAGCGCTTTTTTTCGGCCGATGTTCCCTCGTTCCTGAGGTCTCCCGTACGTGAAATCTTCCGCAAGGTGGATCTCCAGGCCATCTGTTCCTTTGCAGGCGGTTACCCCGCCGCGGTCACATTCCCTACGGACCAGATCCCTGGCCTGGCTGCCGCGGTGCTGGAAAAATACGGCACCAGGGCACTCCAGTACGGCGCCACGCAGGGCGTTCCGGAACTTCGCGCCGCCATTGCCTCACGCTACGGCGTTCCTGTGTCACAGGTCCAGATAACAACATCTTCCCAACAAGGCATTGACGTGTGCTCACGCGTTTTCCTTAACCCCGGAGACATAGTCCTTGCCCAGAGCCCCGTGTACCTTGGCGCCCTCCAGAGTTTCAGGGCGTATAGGTCCAGGGTAGAGGCGGTTGGCGAACATAATGCCACCTCCTCCATCAAATTCATCTACGTTATCCCGGACTTCAATAACCCTACGGGTAAGACACTGACACTTGAGGAAAGAAAGGAGATTGTGGCCCTGGCCAGGGAACTTGATATACTGATAGTTGAGGACAGCCCGTACCGTGAACTCAGGTACTCCGGAGAGGCTCTTCCCACCATCCGTGAACTCGCGCCGGAGCGCACGCTCCACCTTGGGAGTTTCTCCAAGATCTTCGCACCGGGGTTCAGGCTGGGATGGATCATAGGCCCGGAACCGCTTCTGGAGCAGATTTATGTGTGCAAGCAGTGCCTTGACCTCTGCCCGCCGGTGCTGGACCAGTACATGGCCTCAGAGTTCCTCACATCCGGCGCGCTTGATGCAAATCTGGTTAAGACCATAGCAGAATACAGGCGCCGCCGTGACCTTATGCTTGGGCTCCTTGAAAAGTATATGCCCGCAGGGACGTCCTGGACGCACCCGGACGGCGGCCTCTTCCTCTGGCTCACGCTTCCGGAAAGCATTGACACCGTGGCGCTCTACGACGAAGCCCTATCGGCCGGCGTAGCATACGTCGCAGGCTCCTTCTTCTACCCGGACGGCAGCCACCGCAACACAATGCGCCTCAACTTCTCCTTCATAGAGGAGTCCAAGATGGAGCCGGGGATAAAGATTCTGGCCGCCGTTTTGGCTAAAGCCTTGACCAATAAGTAGTTATGACTATTACTCCTGTCGTTTTGGCCTGGAGTAAAATGCGCAAATAATTGATAATCAATAATATGGCAAAAACGCCCCACATATTCACAGGAGCAGGTAACAACTTTGTGGTATTTGACGGCCGTGAAGGCGGTATGGATGAGTACCGCCAGCCGGAGCGCATCCAGGCCCTTTGCAGGGAATACCGCACGGACGGCCTGATGATCCTTACCGAGACCCCGGGCCAGGACTTCGGGATGGAGTTCTACAACCCCGACGGCTCCGGCGGAATGATGTGCGGCAACGGAGGCCGATGCATAGTTGCCTTTGCCGATTACCTTGGCCTGAAACCCGCCTCAGAGGACGGTACGTGGCATTTCCTTGCCCCGGACGGAGAGCACACCGCAACGATTTTGGACAGGGCTCATACCTCCAAACCGTCGCTTCGCGACCCCTCCCATCCTGACGGATGGGCCCCTCCCTCTTACGCGGCCGAGGGTGGCCACGGGTTTGGAGGCATAAGCCCTGCTCCAAAATGGACCGTGCGGCTTAAAATGATTGACGTTAAGGGCATAAGCAAGGCAAAGAACGGCTACTTCCTCAACACGGGAACACGGCACTACGTAGAGTTCAGGGACAATGTGGATGCCATAGACATAGAGACGGAGGCAAAGCCCATCAGATGGGATAAAGACTTTCAGCCGGAAGGCACCAACGTGAACTTTGTGGAGAAAACAAAAGAAGGCCTCAAGGTCCGCACTTTTGAGAAGGGCGTTGAGGGTGAAACCCTTGCCTGCGGCACGGGCCTCACGGCCAGCGCTATTGCGGCATACGTGAAGGGCCTAGCCCAAAGCCCGGTAAGCCTTCAGTGCCGCCGTGGAGACTGGCTGCAGGTGGAGTTCACCCACTCCGGAGACGGTTTCAAGGACGTTTTCCTCACCGGCCCCGCTGAACTTATTGAAAAATAATAACTCCTCTGTTTGAAATCTTCACTTCTCTTTCTATCTTTGCAAAAGTAACGTTATAACGTCACAAAAAGCAAGATGGAAAGCATTCTCTTTCACGGGTCCAACAAAATCATAAGCAATCCCACCAAGGCCGGCGGGAAGGTTCACAATGACTTTGGACAAGGCTTTTACTGCACCCCGGACATTGAACTTGCAAGGGAATGGGCATGCACAGAGACTCCCACAGCCTTTGCCAACCATTACAGTTTCGAGCCTAGTTATACGCTTGAAGTATGCAATTTATCAGGCCCGGATTATCACGTCCTCAACTGGCTGGCCGTCCTTATGGTAAACAGAGTCTTTGAAACCAGCCACGGCATTCCCGCCGCCATCAAGAAATACATCATTCAGGAGTTTCTGCCGGATCTTTCCGGATACGACGTCATAAGGGGCTACAGGGCCGATGACTCCTACTTCCAGTACTCAAACCTTTTCCTCAGCGGCACCATCAGCCTTGAGGAACTAAGCCGCGCAATGCGCCTTGGAAATCTTGGTGAGCAGGTGTTCCTTAAAAGTGAGAAGGCTTTTGAGGCGCTGGTGTTCACCTCTGCAGAGATCGTTGACAGGGATGTGTATCTGGCAAAAAGGCTTGCCCGCGAGAGGAAGGCAAGGGAGGCGTTTCAGAAGATAAAACACGGCCCTGAGGTATTTGACAGCATCTTCGCAATTGACGTTTACAGGAATAAAATGAAAAACGATGACCCACGCTTACGATAAAGATATGATGCTGTCGGCCCGGGATAACCTTGCGGTCATGATTGACTACGCCGTCACCTGGTGCGGAATTGACCTCAGGGAGTTCTACAACCGTTGGCTGGGAAGCGGCATCCCGGAAATGTTTGGTATCGGCCATCCTAAATTCACGCTTGGGATGAGCGGGATAGAACTTGCCGTAAGGGTGGTAGAAAACACCGGCGGCACGCTTGAGGTAGATCAAACGTACACCTTCCCCTGGGAAGATTCCTCTTATTTCTGGACGGGCTGGGCGCTTTGCCAGTATCAGTGGTTCAGGGCCGATAGTTTCGCTTCAATAGACCGCGGCGGCCTTCCGATAGAAAAAATCCACGAACTTTTCAATCCTCTCCACGAGGCCGATATAACCAAGGTCTTTGAGGTTTTTGACTCCTGGTACCATCCAGAGCCCGTTTCCATCAAGGAACTGAGAAAACTGAACGGTCTATCGCAGCAGGAACTGGCCGATAAATCCGGGGTTTCCCTGAGGATGATTCGGGCCTACGAGCAGGGCAGCCAGCGCATTGGCAGGGCCGAGGCCGCATCGGTCCTGGCCCTTGCCCGCGCGCTCCACTGCGATCCTGAGAGGCTGGTGTGATTTCGGGCTCGCCCCTTCCCACCCCCGCCTCTAGCCCGCGTCCTGACAATCTTAGTCACGTTTGGGGCGGGTTTTGTGACTTTGTTCGTAAAGAAAAGGCCGAGGGCAGAAACCCTCGGCCTTAAACGGTGCAAGTGTTTTATTCGATCCGTCCTGCCTCCAGGGCTTTCCGGACCATTTCTACAGTTGTTCCCACGTCAAACTTGACACGGAGCCGCTTCCTATACCATTTAATGGTGGGCAGGCTGAGGCATAGTTTCTCCGCAATAATCTCGCTGGTGTGCCCCAGGGCAATCAGTTGCAGTATTTCCCGTTCCCGGGCTGTCAGGCGTGGGGTGCTTTGTTCCATCTTAGATTTAGATAGGGTAAACGTAAACGTGTCCTGCTTCTGCTGTGCCGGAAGCATAGTTGAAGATGGGTTTCTTAGAACCGTCTGAATATGTGCCTTCCGGGAAAGCCTCAAGCGGAGTATAGTAGTCTGAAGAGGCCGAGGTATAATAGAAGTTACATCCGGCAAGAACGTTGTAGAACGAGTCTGCGAAAGCATCGGCAAGAGAGGTAATTCTGGCCTTTTTAATCTTCAGGCCGCGGAAATATACGGTCTTGAGCTTGGTGCATCCGTAGAACAGGTTACTGTAACTGTTTGCGTTATCGGTGTCAAACGTCGCCGGCAGGTCAATGGAGGTGATGGAACTGCAGCCGTTGAACAGATTGTTGATAGATGCTCCTGGTCTGGCCGTAAGGTTGCTTGCATCCAGCGTTGTAAGGGCACTGCAATTCCAGAACATACCATCCACCATTACGAGTGATGATGAAGTAGTGGGCATGGTAATGGACGTAATGCTGGAACTGCCCCAGAACATATAACTTGCACTTGTAATGGAAGTGGCGTCAATATCTCCAAGGCCGGAAATGTCTTTCAGAACAGTCAATTTCTGGAACATTGCCGATGCATTTGTTCCCATATAGATTTTGCTCATCGCCGTCGAGATGGTGATGGTCTTGGTGGAGGAATCCCAGAAAGCGTAAACAGTTCTGGGTGAGGATCCGTCGCTGATCACGGTTTCGCTTGTTGCCGATGAACCAGTGGCAAACACGATATGCTGGATCAGGGCGTCGCTGTCATTGGAGGTCTTGTCTGTTCCTGCGGCAAGAGTCTTGATGGCGGCATTGAACTCGGATCCGGACTTCAGAACGGCCGGTTTTTCAGTACGGTTCTCAAAGTTTGTGATAGTGGTAATGTGGCCCACTGTAGGTGTGAAAGGATTGTGATATATAAACTTGTCTATTTCTTCGTCACTGCTGTTCCGGATACTGATGGTGAAACCGTGGGTGAACGAGTAGTAGGGATGCAGGGTAATATATGTAGCCTGGCCAGGGACAATGTTTTTCTCAATATAACTATATTCCGTATATGCACTGCTCAGTTTTGTTCGGGGGTTCATAAACGGATAGGCCGATCCGCTACGGCTGCAGCAGTCATAATTACCGGCGATGTAATTATCATCGTTGTCTGTAATAATGGCTTTTGCGGCATTGTCATTGTTTGTCGTAAAGGTCAGAACCGGATTAAGATTCTTGAACGACAAACTGCCACCGCCATTGTTCTTGGCAAATGCAAGATGATGGAATCCGCCGCCCTGGCTATATAGGAACGGACAGTAAAAATATGAGTATTGGATAGATGTCTGGTTATTGAATTTATAATCGTCGCTAAAAGCATAATTTGCGAAACCGGTGCCTGCATAGACAAACGCCACATAGTAGTCGGCCTCCGCTATTTTTTCTGCATCACTTTCGCTTACGGTAAAAGTAAATGTGGCTATTTTACCGCCGGTTACAAGAGCATCTGAGAGTTTTTGCATTCCTGTTGTAACGTACGACCGCTTCAGCAGCGAGCCGGTTTCGTTTTTCAAAGCCGTCCAAGTTTCGTCATCGGCATAGGATAGGTCGGTATATTTCATCGGGAAGAGCACAATCTTATCTCCCGCCTCCCAAACAACGGAGTTGTCGTCAAGCGTGGTCTTTGTTTTGTCAAAGTCCGCATTGAATTCAACGGTTACCATAGGCTCATCAGCATCAGGAATCTCCGGAGTCTCGGGAACATCTGCAGGCTCTTCTTCTACGGCCTTTTCAACCTCTTTTGTGCATCCCCAGGCCAGGACTGCCAGGGCTGCCAAGATAAAGAATACTACTTTTTTCATAATCGTTTAGATGGTGTCAGGAATGTAATCTTCATTTGTACTCTCAAACCCGTCCGACAGGGTCATCACGGTTGCCTCCATCATTACAGGAACAACCAGGCAGAGTGGAGTTTCGTATTTTTCCATAATTATTGTTTTAGATTGTGCAAATTTCGGCAATCCTCTATCTAAAAACACCATCCCAAAGGATAGAAAAGACTATACTTTAGTATAGAATTGCGGCCTTTCGGAGAGTATTTTATGCCGATTTGCCGCATTTTCGCTAACTTCGTAAACGTGAAAAGAATAGTTTGCATAGGAGCCCTTCTGCTAACCTTCATAAGCGCCTGGGCATATATAGATCACCGCGGTCACAACGTGGATTCCCTGGAGCAGGTGGTGGCGGGTCTCACGCCGGAGCGTATAGCCCAGGCGTCGGAAAAAGAGTGCGAGGACTACGTCTTTGCCTGCTACAATCTCATGCTCGGTTACCGCAACATCAACGCGGAGCGTTCCATGTACTTTGCCCGCAAGTGCTACGCCATTGCTCTCCGGTGGAACTGGCTCGGCAAGATGGAGGAGGCCTCGGCCGGAATAGCCCTTATGTTCTACGGAAGCGAACAGTACGACAGCGCCCTTTTCTACTACAATCGCGCCCTTGCGTTGGCCAACCGTATGGCCGCCGGGGAAACCTCCCTCACCAGCGACCAGCCTTACGCGCCAGAAAACGTAGATGACGCCTATTCCTCCCTCTACGGTGCCATCGGCAACACCTACAACCTGATGGACTCCATCCCAAAGGCCATGGAGTACTACAAAAAGGCCGGGGAAATCTTCACCAAATACGGCTGGAATGAAAGTAACGCCATCCTCTGGTACAATATGGGGGAAACGTGGTTCGAGGAAGGGGAACTGGAAAAGGCCCTCCCCTGCTACCAGACCTCCCTTGAGTACGCGCAGGCAAGCGGGGACTCGCTGCAGATTTCATCGGCCTACAAAGGGCTGGGAAGCTATTATCTGGCAAAGGGAAAGATAGGAAAGGCCATGAAATATATTGAGGAGGCCGATTCCTACTACTCACTCCACCAGGACCAGGAGTTCGCCGCAAGGATCGAGACCCTTGGCCTTACCAACAAGATCCTTCAGCGGCAGAAGAAAACCTGGAGGCTGGTGGCCCTTGGAGGCGCAATAATAATCGGCCTTATCCTTGCGCTGGGACTCATCCTCCGCCGCAACCGGAAACTTTCCAGGGAAAAGGCCGGGGCCGATATTGTCATTGAGGAGGCTCTGGAAGAAAAACCTCTGGATCAGGAACTTACAGATAGGGAGATGGAGATAGTCCCCCTTCTTGCGGCGGGCCTTACCAGCCAGCAGATTGCCGATAAAGTTTACCTCTCCCTTCCCACCATAAAGTGGTACAGGAAGAGGCTTCTTGAAAAGTTCCAGGCCTCAAATACGGCCGAACTTGTGTCAATCCTGAAGGAGAAGGGCCTTCTATAGGTTATGCTCTGGTAATATGCGCCCCGAGGGCATTAAGGCGGCCCTCGATGTCCTCGTAGCCGCGGTCTATCTGTTCGATGTTGTCAATTGTTGAGGTGCCGCGGGCGCTCATTGCCGCAAGGAGCATTGCAATACCGGCGCGGATATCCGGGCTCACAAGGCGCGCAGCCTTGAGGGTGATGCGGTGATCGTGGCCGATTACAACCGCCCTGTGGGGGTCGCAGAGGATGATCTGGGCGCCCATATCTATGAGGCGGTCCACAAAGAAGAGCCTGCTTTCAAACATCTTCTGGTGGATGAGGACGCTGCCCTTGCACTGGGTGGCCACAACCAGCATCACGGAAAGAAGGTCAGGGGTGAGGCCGGGCCAGGGGGCATCGGCCAGAGTCATTATGGAGCCGTCCAGGAAGGACTCAATCTCATAGGTGTCCTGGGCGGGGACGTAGATGTCGTCGCCCCTCTGCTCCAACTTGATTCCAAGGCGTTTGAAGGCGTCCGGGATGATCCCAAGGTCATACCAGGAGACGTCCTTGATGGTTATTTCGCTCTGGCAGATTGCGGCCATGCCGATGAAGGAGCCCACCTCAATCATATCCGGAAGGATCTTGTGCTCCGTTCCGCCCAGTTTTTCCACGCCGTGTACGCGGAGGAGGTTGGAACCCACGCCGTCGATGAAGGCGCCCATACGGTTGAGCATCTTGCAGAGTTGCTGGACGTAGGGCTCGCAGGCGGCGTTGTAGATGGTCGTGGTGCCCTTTGCGAGCACCGCGGCCATCACTATGTTGGCGGTTCCGGTGACGGAGGCTTCGTCAAGGAGCATGTATCGGCCCGTAAGACGGCCATCCGATGTGAGGTGGAAAGCCCTGCGCTTAGGGTCATACTCCATATCTGCGCCAAGGTTACACATACCGTCAAGGTGGGTGTCAACCCTTCGGCGGCCGATTTTATCACCGCCCGGCTTGGGGAACCACGCGTGGCCGAATCGGCTGAGAAGCGGGCCGACGACCATCACGCTGCCGCGGAGTTTGGCGCACTTTGCAACGAATTCCTCCGTTTCAATGTAGGAGGTGTCCACTTGATCCGCCTGGAAAGTATAGGTGCCCTTGGAATGACGGGTGACCTTTACGCCCATATTCCTAAGGAGTTCTATGAGATTCTTGACGTCAAGGATCTCAGGGATATTGGTCATTTTTACGGGCTCCGAGGTAAGGAGAACCGCGCTGATAACCTCCAGCGCCTCATTCTTTGCGCCCTGTGGAGTGATGGTGCCGCTGAGCCTATGGCCGCCCTCTATGATGAATTTTGCCATTTTTTACAGTTTATGCACAAAGATACGTTTTTTCCGGAATAAATCATACGTATTGCGGATGGTCCGGGGATGTATTGGATTTTTGTGAGAATTGGATTAACTTTATTGGCATAAAACATTTGACATATGGCAAACATTAATG